>CALIWP010000181.1 GCA_938046705.1 uncultured Campylobacter sp.
GGTGGGGGTTTGGGGGCGGAAGGGGCGACGCTTCGTAAGTAGAAACCCCTTCCGCCTCCCAAGAAAAACAAAATTTAAAAAGTTTTTATATAGCAAACCCTAGTCTGCAACGACAATTTCTCAAATCTCCCTTGCGTTTTTTGCAAAAACATTTAGCACCGAAGCGCGTTTTTTGCAAATCTCTTTATATTCGTATTCCGGAACGCTATCTATCACGATGCCGGCTCCCGCCTGCACGAAAATTTCGGCGAAATTTCCACCGAGCTCGCCGCTTTTTAAATTTGACTCGTTTGCGCCGTCAAGGTGCGGGTTATGCCCGCCAGCGTAAAATTTGGCGTCAAATTTGCGCGCAAATATCGCGCTTCTAATCAAAATCGCCATTTGCGCGTCGCCGTTAAAGTGGAAAAACCCGATGCCGCCGCCGTAGGCGTTGCGCCTGTACGATTCAAGCTCGGCGATGATCTCCATGGCGCGGATCTTTGGCGTGCCGCTGAGCGTACCTGCGGGGAAGATGCTACCGACCGCGTCAAATGCGTCTAGATCGTCCACCTTTGCGCCGTAGACGTCGCTTACGATATGCATCACGTTCTCGTATCGTACGATACGCATGACGTTTTTGACCGCGACGCTTTTTGGCTTGCTAACGCGGCCGATGTCGTTGCGGGCAAGGTCGATGAGCATTTTGTGCTCGGCTAGCTCCTTTTCGTCGCTTAGCAGTTCGCGCTCGAGCGCGGCATCCTCTATCGCGTCCCTGCCGCGTCCGCGAGTGCCTGCGATAGGCGCGACGTAGATCTTGCCCTCTTTGATCTCGCAGACTAGCTCGGGGCTAGAGCCCGCGACGTCGCCGTACGGGGTCGGAAAGTGAAACATATACGGGCTCGGATTTGCCTCGCTCAAGGCTCGGTAGAAGTCTAGGCTATCCATATCCGAGGCTAGTTTTAGCTGTTCGCTTAGCACGACTTGAAAGACGTCGCCGCTTTTTAGGTACTCTTTTGCGCGCTTTGCGATACTCAGAAAATGCGCTTTTTCGCCATCAAGATCGGTTAAAATTTGATATTTGCTCTGCCTTTTTGTGCGCTGTTTCTGGGCGGCCGCTTCGTCGTCTGCGCTAAATTTAACGAGAAAATCGTAATACCGCTCGCGGTCGCCGTAAAAGCTGTAAATTTTGCTATTTTTATCAAAGTGTAGGTAGGCGCGGGCGTTAGCGTAGAAAAAGTCGGGGAAATCGTACTGCGAGGCGTTAAATTCGGGGATTTTTTCAAAATATTTTATCCCGCCGTAGCCTAGCACTCCAAACAGTCCCGCAAAAGGTGCGTCAAATTTTTGAGCTTTAAAATAGCTCTTAAGCCCTGCAAAATCGGTCTGCTCGCTGCTGATGTACTCGCAGTCGATACCGACTATGGTCTGCGTCGTGTCCTCGGCGAGGTAGGAGTTGGCGAATTTTTCGCGGATCTTTTCGTAATAAAAAACGGGGCTCAAAAGTAGCATAAAATATCCTTTAATGAGCGTCGATTATATAAAAATTAAGCTTAATTTTCATTTGACGGTGGCGTCAAAAAGCTCGCGCTCTAGCCTCTGTGCCGCGTCTAGGGCGTGGCAGTCAAAGACGCCGTATCTAGCCGCGACGCTTTTTATATCCTCAAAGCTCACGACTGTTTTGCTCTCTCTTTTTTGAAATAAAAACTTAAACGGAAGCTCTAGCGCAAGGCTCGGTTCGCACTCTATTAACGGCGCAAGTACGCCTGGAGCGCCAAAAATCACCGTGACCGACGGCGTCAAATTTACTCCCGTTTGCGCGGCGAAAACATGATGAGGCACTACGGCAAATTCGCTAATATCCTTCATGTCAAGCAGTCTTTGAAATCTCTTAACTGCGGCTTCTAGCCCCAGCTCGCTCTGGCCTGTTGTGACGCTGGCAAAGGCCAAATTTAACCCTGCAAAAATCATCAAAAACAATCTTTTCAATAATTTTCCTTTTATAAATTTTAAAATTAATTTTACCCAAAAACGGCTAAAATCGGATTTTACTTTAAGGCGAGATTATGGAAATTTTATCGGTTGCATCGATCGGCTACGTGTGTTTGGGACTATTTGTCGGCTTTTTGTCCGGATTTTTAGGCATAGGAGGCGGCGCGGCGGCTGTGCCGATACTCGTATTTTTGGGCTTTGACGTTAAATACGCAATCGGCGTGAGCGTCCTTCAGATGGTGTTTAGTTCGGTTTACGGCTCGCTTTTAAATATAAAAAACAAAAACGTCGATCTAAAACCCGCTTTGGTTTTGGGTATCGGCGGCTTTTGCGGGGCGAGCGCGAGCGGATTTATAGTGGCGAGCGTACCATCTAAATTTTTGCTTCTTACGCTTATCTGCATTCAAACTTTTAACGTTATTAAGCTGTTTTTTAAAAATCCTGAGCCAAAAGGCGCGCACAATCCCTCTCTCGTGCCGCTTTTTTTCGTCGGGCTTTTTGTTGGTATAGTAGCGATTAGCGTGGGTATCGGCGGCTCGGTCATCATCATGCCGGTTTTGATAAATTTCTTAAACTACGACATAAAAAAGGCGATCAGCACGGGACTGTTTTTTGTGATATTTTCGTCGATTTCAGGCTTTATTAGCCTATCCTCGCAGGGGCTCGTGCAGTACGAGGTCGGCGTTTTAGTCGGTATCGGCTCGCTTATAAGTGTGAGATTTGGCGTAGCCTTGGCGCAAAAGATCGACCGCACCGTCCAAAAAAGATGCCTACTTGCGCTCATCTGTACGACGTTAATTATAATGATAAATAAGCTTTTTGCTTAAATTTGAGCTTATAAATTTAAAACAATACGATTAAATTTGCGATAAATAAGGGAGTGGGGTAAATTTACCCCGACCACCTTCAATAAAAATCAGAAATTTTCTAAAAATCCGCCGTCGCTTAGTTTTAGCTCGAGATCCTTTACGTAGTCTTCGGCCGCTTTTTGGTATTCGTTTTTGCTGACGGTTTTTATTGCTTCGCCGTTTTTGAGGGCAAACTCCAGTTTACGCTCTTGTGCGAATTTTGCCGTTTGCTTTACGATATTTTCGAGCGAGTTTTCGCCGTTAAATTTAAGAGCGATAAAGGCATCAAACTGAGAAAAATTTGCCGGTACGTTTAGTTCGTCAGCAATTTTGATCACTGGTTCGCCCGTGGTGCTGAAATATTCAAAATACCCGCGCGCCCGCTCTTTTAGGCGACTTTTTCCAGCTTCGTAAACGATTTTAGGACGCTCATAAGTCGTTAGCTTGGCGCAGTCTGCGGCTAAAATTTCCATAAAGCCGAAGTACGCTGATTTTACCGCATTTTCGTCGTCTTTCAAAAGCGCTGCGACGTCGGAGAAATTTACGCTTGCCGGATATACGTCGGTAAAGACTTGATAAAGCCAGTCATAATCCGGCTTCATTAGAGCATTTTTGGCATCCACGTAACCGTCTTTCGTTTTATTGAAACCTGTAGATATGTGTAGTTTGCAAAGCTCATCTACGCCGATATTTACGCTAAAATCACTTGGGAAGATTTCTTTGTGTACTATCATGCTGCTTCTAAAAACTCTATTGGTTAAAAAGTCAAGTATCTGTTCTCTTTCGATACGCGAGTTAAAATTTGCATTTATATATGAGTCGAATTCTTCTAGGCCTAAATTTGACTGAAAAACGTCCTCGAGCCCCACTTCGGCTAGATAAGCAAGATTGTTTTCTGTCAAGTGATCTATAAAATGTCTAAAATAAATCGGGTTATTAAAAGCTTCTAAGTATTCGTGCGCAATGTATGAGTCTGCGGTAGTTAGAATGTGATCGATATGAAATTTTAAGCTATCGAAATTTACCCAAACTTGACTTACGTTGCCGTCTTTTTGGCAAAATTTCGCGTATTCGCCAAGTACTTTTAAAAGCTCCCTTGCTTTGGCTACTTTTGCGGCTTCTCCTTGTACGTCTTTGGTGCCAAACATTAAAAAATCTCTGATCGTATCCTTGATCTTCCAGCCCGGGTAGACGTTGTAGCTCACGTACGCCACGCCGTTTGGGCTCAAAAATCGCTTGATGGTTTTTAGGATCGCGTCCTTTACCATATTGGGCACCCAACTATAAACGCCGTGGCAGATGATATAGTCGAATTTACCGTAATCGCTCACGTCCGCATCCGTAAAATCGCAGATATCTTTTGCTTTAAATTCGATATTATCCACGCGCATTTGTGCGGCTAGCTCTTTGGCTTTATTTATCTGCACCTCGCTTAGATCTATGCCTAGCACCTCTGCCTGCGGATTTGCGATAGCAAAAGGAAACAAATTTCCGCCGTAGCTGCAGCCAATTTCTAGCACTTTG
>CALIWP010000182.1 GCA_938046705.1 uncultured Campylobacter sp.
GCGACTAGCGACGGATACTCGGCAACGCTTTTTGATATGAAAGTGGAAAAAATCCATCAAACCACGCCTTGCTTTTTTGGCTCCAAAGACGAGATAAATTTACTGCATAAATTTTACGGAAGCGCGAAATGAGCGAGCACGCAGCGGACGCAACTCAAAAAGACGAATTTGAGCTGGAGCTTGACCGTCAAAGAGAAATTTTGCAAGCCTGTCAGCGCGAAAAGGGGCTAAACTCGTGCTTTGCCTGCGAGGCGATGTTTGAGTGCAAAACCCGCAAAAACTACGTGGACGCCGTATATAGCTCGATGTCTAAAGGCGACGGCGGCGGATTTGATTTTTAAATTTAAAAAGGAAAGATATGAACACGACTTATATTACGACTCCGATTTATTACGTAAACGACGTGCCGCACATCGGACACGCCTACACGACCGTGATCGCGGATACGATGGCGAGATTTGCGAGGCTAAAGGGCGACGATACGTACTTTATGACGGGCACCGACGAGCACGGACAAAAGATCGAACAAGCCGCCGCAAAAAAAGGCTACACGCCGCAAGCCTATGCTGACGAGATAAGCGCTAAATTTAGGGAGCTGTGGGATAAATTTGAGATCAGCTACGATCATTTTATCCGCACGACCGACGACTATCATAAGCTTACGGCGCAAAACGCATTTCTTAAAATGTATCAAAAAGGCGATATTTACAAGGGCGAGTACGAGGGGTACTACTGCGTTAGCTGCGAGAGCTTTTTTACGCAGACGCAGCTTTTAGAGGACGAGAGGTGTCCGGACTGCGGCAGACCGACAAATTTGGTGAAAGAGGAGAGCTATTTTTTCAAACTTTCAAAATACCAAGACGCGCTGCTAAAATGGTACGAGGAGAACGAGGACTGTATCGTGCCGCGGGGCAAGAAAAACGAGGTCGTGAGCTTCGTAAAAGGCGGCCTGCGCGACCTCTCGATCACTCGTACAAGCTTTGAGTGGGGCATCAAACTGCCTGCAAGCCTAAACGAGCCAAGGCACGTGATGTACGTCTGGCTGGATGCACTCATAAACTACCTTAGC
>CALIWP010000183.1 GCA_938046705.1 uncultured Campylobacter sp.
TTTAGCTCTGTCCGCGCTAACGTCAAAATAAAATTCATGCGCCTGCGCGTCGGTGTTTTCAAACAAAAACACGTAAGCATTTTCGATTTCGCCGCTTTTATTTATCTTATACAGCTCGCTCGTGCGGTTGATATTTAGCAGCATGCTCTCTTTTTTGGCGCTCATTAGCGTTAGCGCGGTTGCGGCGATAGCGATGATGGCGCAGTAACCGATGGTTTTAAAGCGCAAATACCGCACTTTTTGCTTGGTTTTTAGCGAATTTGAGCTCGTCCAGCTAATTAGACTAGGCAAATTTAGCCCCGACATCGTTTTCGTGCACGCATCTACGCACTCTAGGCAGTTTATGCACTCTAGCTGCATGCCTTTTCTGATATCTATGTGCGTCGGGCAAATTTTCACGCAGGCCTCGCAACCGGTGCACTCGTTTTGCGGATCGGGCGGCTTTTTCCAGAGTTTGGTTTGGCCGTCATAAATTTTACCGCCGCGCGCCTCGTCGTAGATCACCTGTACGCTGTCAGAATCGATCATCACGGACTGCACTCTAGCGTATGGGCAGACGTAAACGCAAAAGTTTTCGCCCAAAAACGCGACGTCAAATATCAAAAACGCAGCGATAACAATCCAAGCTCCGAGTAAAATTTTATGCTCGGCGGGATCTGAAATTTGAGCGAAAAAGTCCTGCGGCGGGACGAAAAACCAGAGAAAATTTGCCGCCGCGATAAAAGCCAAAATGCTCCATATCGCGACTGCTAGCGCCTTTTTAGCGCCGCCCTCGGCCTGCGTTTGTTTATTTGAGACGCTTTTGCGGATTTTTAAAATTTTAGTTTGTATAAGGTCGCGATAAATCGCGCGAAATATCGTCTGCGGGCAGCTCCAGCCGCACCAGACGCGGCCGCCCAAATTCGTCATAAAAAATATAAAAATAAAAAAAATGATTAGCACGAAAGGCATCAAAAACAGCTCTTGGACGTTAAATTTAGCAAAAAGCAGATGCAGCTCGCTGCGCTCAAAGCTTAGTAGGAAAAATTGATTTCCGCCGATAGATATAAACGGTAAAACGAGCGCGGTACAGGTGATCAGGATGTAGGCGATATAGCGTTTGCTAGCAAATTTGAAATAATTTTTATACTCTTCTTTGGTCATAATTCGTCCTAATTACAAAGTAGTGATAATTTTTGATAGATTATAGTTTTAATGCGATTAATTTTTTATAAATTCTCAAATTTACTAAATTTCTGCTATAATCGCCGTCTATTTTAATTGAAAGGTGGTGAGGACGTTGCCTGGTATTAAGGTACATCCTAACGAGTCTTTTGACGAAGCTTACAGAAAGTTCAAAAAGCAAACCGACAGGAACCTTGTCGTGACTGAAGTTCGCGCAAGACGCTTTTTCGAGCCTATGACCGAGATCCGCAAAAAACAAAAAATCGCGGCTCGCAAGAAAATGCTTAAACGTCTATATATGCTTAGACGCTACGAGTCAAAGCTCTAACCAAAAGGGTCGCTTCGGCGGCCTTTTCTTTTTTCAAACTCCCGTTTAACTCGCATCAAAGCCAAAATTTGCCATAATCTACGCCAAATTTAACGATCAAAGGAAAAATATGTCCAAAGTGCCCGTGAGCGAGGCCGCGGAAATCTTAGGCGTAACCAAGGAAGCCGTCTACAACCGCATTCGTCGCGGAACGCTAAAAACCTTTGAAAAAGACGGCGTAAAATACGTGGTTTTAGAAGGCTACGAGCCCCAAGCCGCATCAAAATCGGCGCCCAAAACCTCAAAATCCGCTAAAAGCTCAGAGTCAAAAAAAGCCGCTAAGGCCGGCGAATTTGACGTGAACGAATTTCTACTCTCGCAAATTAGCGAACTAAAAGAACAAAATCAAAATTTGCAAGCCGATAAAGATAGGCTTTTTCGCGAAAAAGAGCAAATTTTGCTAAACAATAAATCTGAAATAGCTCAAATTTACCGTGAAAGAGACGAGAAACTAAGAGGATTTTTAAGTATGCTCGAGCGTCCGCTGCTAGCGCGTCAAAACGGCGAATACGTAGCCCCCATCGATGTGGAATTTGTCGAGAGCAAGCCTGAAAACGAGGGCAAATGGACGAGCCTGGCCGAGTTTTTAAAATCGCAAAATTTAAGCGGCAAGAGCCTCAAAAAAACGCAAAATAAAATCATAAAAAACATCGGAAAATCAAAATTTATCAAATTTAAAAAAGGCGTGATAATGGTAAAAAGCAAGAAAATTTCAAAGGAGCTAGATAAAAAATGAGAGTTTTTAAGCATATCAAAAAAGTAGCCAGCTACGCTGCCGTGGGCGGCTTTGGCGCGGTGGTAGCGGCCGGGCTGGCCGGTTGCGGTAGCAGCGATAACGGCGGCGAAAGTAGCGCGCTAAAAGAAGCGGCGCAAAAAACGGGAGCGTTTGTAATCATCGAGGAAACTGCGCCCGGCAAATATAAAGTCCTAGAGGAGTACCCAAGCAGCGAAACGCGCGTCGTGCTAAAGGATATCAACGGCACCGAGCGCGTGCTGAGTAAAGAGGAGATGGATAAGCTAATCGCCGAGGAAAACGCTAAAATCGACGCCGGAACGTCGAATTTAACCGGCTCAAACACTCAAAACGCGCAGCTAAGCAGCGGCGGTATGAGCCTTGGCGAGACGCTTCTAGCCTCGGCTGCGGGCGCGATCATCGGCAGCTGGATCGGCAACAAGCTATTTAACAACCCGGGCTATCAGTCGCAGCGCCAAAGCGCGTATAAAAACCCAAGCGCGTACTCAAGGAGCGTTGATAGCTTTAACAAAGCCAAAGCCACGAGCTCGGCGGGTAAATCAAGCGGCGGAAAGAGCGGATTTTTCGGCGGGTCTAGTAGCTCAAGCTCAAAATCAAGCTCGAGCTCGAGCTCAAGTTTTGGAGGCTGAGAATGATAAATTTAAAAAAAATCAACCCGTTAAATAACGAATTTTTAGGCGAGATCGGCTTTACGTGGCACACGGACCCAGACGGCA
Organism: uncultured Campylobacter sp.; assembly: GCA_938046705.1. The sequence goes on from CALIWP010000183.1 coordinate 3,002, forward strand.
G
>CALIWP010000184.1 GCA_938046705.1 uncultured Campylobacter sp.
AGACGTAAAGCCCGAAAAAATAGGTAATCGCGTAGTACGCGATAAACAAAAACAGCAGGTTGCAAACGAAGCTCGCCATCATCTGTTTGAGTAAATTTAGCGTCAAAATGACCGCAAAAATGGCGTAGTAAAAGATGACCAAATTTAACTTCGTGTAGCCAAACGGTAGCTTTGGCGCCTGAAACACGACCGAGCAGCAAAAGACGGGCACCTTTAAAGGCACGTTGCTAAAAAACAAAATCTCAGCGGCAAATTCGATCAAAACGGCGATAAAAAGTATCGTGAAAATGACGTATTTTCGCTTTAAATACGGAAAATTCGTCGCCTTTAAATCAAGCGAATTTATGATGAGCCACAGCCCAAAGCCAAAGATGAGCAGTAGTTTTAGCAGTAGCAAAATGCCGCCGAATTGATTTGATCCGATGACGCCTGCCGAGCACATGGCACCCGGCACCACGTCTGCTAGCTCGTTTAGAGATAGCGCGAAAAATACGAACAAAACGATCTTGCAAACTACGGCGAAAAACAAAATCGTATTTACGAGATAGTTGCGCTTTTCGAGGTCGTATTGTAAATTTGACGTCGAGTTAAAGTCCCACAGGCGCATGATGCGCACGACGAAATACTGCGAAATACCCATCAGCACGATGATGATGAGCTCGATCAGCAAAAACGCGATAACAACGTCCGATAAAAATACGCTCACAGCATCTCTCCGTCCTGCATCCTCACGTAGCTGTCCACGAAATCTAGATCGTCAAACAAAATATCGTGCGTGGCGACGACGACGGTCTTTTTTAGCTCTTTAAATTTTTTCAGCATTTCGATGAAGATGAGCGAGTTTTGTTTGTCCAAATTTGCCGTCGGTTCGTCGGCTAGTATGACGCTAGGATCCATCGCTAGAGCCCTTGCTATCGCACATCGCTGCTTCTCGCCGCCGCTTAGCTTTGAGATGATTTGATCTTTTTTGTGCGCGATGTTGGCGAGATTTAGCGCGCGATCGATTTGCGAATTTAGCTCGGCTTTTTTTAGGCTAGTTAGACTTAGCGGCGCTAGTACGTTTCGATAGACGCTAAGGCCCTCGATCAAGTTAAACGACTGAAATATAAACCCGACCTCGCTATGTCTAAAATTTGAGCTCATGATATCGGGCAGCTTTGAGACGTTGCGACCGTTGATTAGCGCTTCGCCGCTGCTTGGTTTGCTAAGTGCGCCGAGTATTCCTAGCAGCGTACTTTTGCCGCTACCGCTAACGCCTTTTAGGATGACTAGATCGCCGCTTTTTACCGTCAAATTTATATTTTTCAGCGCGTGAAATTCATTGGGTTTATTTTGATTGTAAATTTTACAGAGATTTTTTACTTCTATCGCGTTCATTTTACCGCCTCGCTCATGTCGCTAACGGCGATACGCCACGACGGGATGATGACGAATGCCAAAAACGGAATCACGCTAAAAACGAAGATCAAAAACAGCATATTAAAGTCGATGATCGGCGTGAAATCAGTAAAATTTGCCACCTCGCTGCCCAAAAATATATCGCGTAAAAACGGCGCGCCAAATAAAAATACGTAGATGTAGGCTCCCGCGACGCCTAGCAAATAGGCGCTAAAAGAAACGACGATGTTTTGGATAAATTTAAGCGCGATGATATTTCTCACGCTAAAGCCGATACTGCGCAATATCGCGATCTCCTTTTTCTTCTCGCCGTATGCGAGCGAAATTTGATTTTTCAGCAAGATGAAAAACGAGATCATCGCCA
>CALIWP010000185.1 GCA_938046705.1 uncultured Campylobacter sp.
CCATTTGATCTCAAGCTCGCCCGCGCGCTCAAACATGTCGTAAATTTTAGCTTCGGTCTCAGGCGTGAAAAGATCGGGACGCTCGGTGCGGACGCTGTTTATCATGTTTTGAAATAGCAGCAGATGCGTGATCTCGTCGCGCTGGATAAAGCGGATCATCTGCGCGCTGCCTAGCATCTTGCCCGCACGCGCCAGCGCATAAATCGCCGTAAAGCCGCTGTAAAAATAAATGCCCTCTAAAATTTGATTGGCCACCATCGCCAGCAGCAGCTTCTCGTCCGTTACTTCGCCCGCTAGCTCCTCGTAAACGCTTGAGATGTAGTCGTTTTTCTCGCGCAAAACCTCGTCGTGCTTTTCCATCTCGTAGATCAGATCGGTGTTGTCGCAGATAGCCTCGACCATGACGGCGTAGGATTTGGAGTGGTTAGCCTCCTCGTAGGCTTGGCGCGCTAGGCAGGCGTTGATCTCGGGCGCGGTGATGTAGGGGTTTATGTTGTCGGCTAGGTTGTTGGTCTGGAAGCTATCCATCGAGATCAGCTGACTCCAGACGAGGTCGTACATGCGCTTTTCGGCCTGAGTTAGGTTGTAGGCGTAGTCGCGCACATCGTCCGTGGTGTCGACCTCTTTGGGAAACCAAGTGTTGGCCTCCATCAGATCCCAGAGTTTGAGTGCCCATTGGTATTTGGCTTTGGTGAAATTCAAGATGCCGTGTGGATTGCCGTTAAATACGCGGCGATCGGTCAAATTTTCGTTTGAGCTTGGGTTGTAGATTCTTTTTCGGTTCATATTTTTTTCTTTAATTCGGTAAATTTTCGGGGCTGATTTTAGCTAAAAATTTATTTAGATATCTTGAAGTAGACTATTTTATCGCGTTAAATTTGGCTTTACGGTTGCAGCCAAATTTAAAAACCAGCGTCAAATTTGCGGGTTAAATTTAGCGTTTTAGCTCGATTGCGCGCTGAAGCATTTCGTTGCTAGTCGTTATGCTTTTTGCGTTAGCATCGTAGGCCTTTTGCGTGACGATGACCTCGGTTAGAGCTTGTGCTAGATCGACGTTTGACTGTTCTAGCGTGCTGCTAGCCAGTTTGGCGCCGTAGATGCTTTTGCCGCCTGCGTCTTTATAGAAAAAGGCCGCGCCGGAATTCGCGCTTTGCGAATAGATATTATCGCCCATTTTTGCAAGGCCTTGCTCGTTTTGGAAGTGATAGAGAGCGACTTTGCCGACGGAGCGGACTTGGCCATTTGTAAACTGTGCCAAGATGTTTCCAGAATCATTGGTGTAATAATCCTTTAAAATACCCTCACGTACGCCGTCTTGCGCGATCGAGATACTTTTGGCTTGAGACGTGCTAGTGACGCCTGAGTAAATTTGGCCCGCAGCCACAGGAGTGCCGAAGTCTAGCTCGATTTGCGAGCCGTTATTATCTGGGGCGCTTAAAGTAGAGCTAACAAGCCTACCTTCGTAATCAAAATTTAGCTCGCCGTTAGCGTTTGAGACCACTGCGCCGCTTGCGTCTTTTACGGTCGCCGCCGCATCCCAAACCGTACCGTTAGCGCTCTGAGGTACTCGTTTTGTTAGCGTTAGTTCCAGAGTATTTTTCGTGCCGTCCGCATTCAAAAGTTCGGTTACGAATTTTTCTTGATTTGCCGCTTCTTTAGTCGTGTTTATTTTTGCGGTCAAATTTGGGGCGGTCGTTAGATCAAAATCTCTTTCAAATTTCTGACTTATGCTCCAGTTGCCGTTTTCGTCGATCGGAGCGCTAAATTCAGCCGTTTTGCCGTTCGCGTCGGTTGCCGTTACGGTGACTAGATCGCCTTTTCTAGGGCGAGTTATCGTATCGTCAGCCGTGACTCGTCCGCGTAAATTTATAGTTCTAGAGGGGTTATCTATGTTGCTCGTATAGGTCGCGGTATCGACTGGTAAAGTAACCGGCTCGGTTTTAAAAGATGAGTCGAGATTTCCTTTAAAGGTTACCTTTGAAGTCGGTTTGGTCGGTAGATACAAAAACTCAGGCAAGCGAATTTTACCCTGGGAGCCGATGTCGCCGACGTCAAGGTCTGTAGTATCGGCGCCTAGCGTGTAGGCCTGCGTGACGGTGGCGGTGCTGTTTACTCTACCGAAAGCCTCTATCGCGCCCTGGCTTGGAGTCACCTGCGTTAGCGCATTTTGCGTTCCTAGTACATAGTTGCCTTGATTTGTTACGAGATATCTTTCTTTATCTACGCCAAAGCTACCGGCGCGCGTGTAATAGGTGCCAGAGCCGTTCGTTACGCCAAAAAACCCCTTGCCGCCGATCGCCATATCTAGGACGTTATCGGTTTTCATAAACGGGCCCTGCTTGTAAAAGCTAAGCGCCGTCGTCATGCCCGTCGCGCCCAGGCCTACTTGGTCCTGCGTCGGATTATTGCCGGCGGCAAAGGATGTTTGATAAAAAATGCTCTTAAATTCGGGTATCGAAGCGGTAAAGCCGACGTTATTTATGTTGGCGATATTGTTCGCCCAAACGTCCATGCTAAACCCCTGGGTTCTGACGCCGCTAACGCCGTTATACAGGCTTCTTACCATCGTCCTATCCTTTTTTCGGCTCGGTAAATTCTTTTACTTTGTCGATACTGACGTATTGTCCGCCGACTTTTACCTGCGCGATACCGTCGATAAATTTGACGCCTTCTACGAGATAGTTGCCTACGCCGCCGTTTTTGACGTTGCCCGCCGCATCCGTGTAGCTGATCTCGACCGTATATGAGCCAGCTCTGACATCGTTACCCGCGTTATCCTTGCCGTCCCACTCGAAGGTATTGGCTCCGGCGCTAGCTTGGCCGAATTCTAGCTTTCTTACGAGTTTACCGGTGCCGTCTTTGATATTTATTGTGCCGCCTTTTGCCGCGCTTTCTAAAAATCCCGCAAATTTGACGCCCGAGCCTTCTTCTTTTACGATGCCGCTATCGCCGATTTTAGCCATCTTGCCTAGCACTCCGACGGCGTACATATTTGTGCTATTTTTTAGCTGATCAGCTAGCTTTTGCATCATTTTGTTCGTATTTTCTTGCATTTCAAGCGAGGCTAGCTGGCTAGTTTGGGTTAGCATTTTTTCCGTATCCATCGGGCTTGTCGGGTCTTGATACTGAAGCTCGGTCAAAAGAAGTTTCATAAAAGCGTCCTTGTCTAGCTGGGCGTTTGGATTGGTGCCTGCGGCCTTTTGTAGGGCGTCCGCCGATTTTTTGGCGGCTTGGTTGTTTACCGTAAAGTTATTGGTTTCTAGTCCGTTTGACATCTTTTATCCTTTAAATTTTTATATCTCAAGCAAATTTGATTCCAAATTTACACGTAGCGTGGAACGACGAGCTCCAAACGAGGCGCCACAGGTTCGCCTTGCTCTGCGTCGTCGGCGTTAAATTTAGAGCCTTTGTAGCTCTTTTGCCCTTGCTCTTTTTTAGGCTGATTTTGATCGCTAAAGTTCATCTCAAGCTCGGTAAAACCCATATTTACGAGACTGTTTTTAAACTCGGCCTGATTTTGTAAAAAGAGGTTCATCGTCTGCGTATTTGAGTTGAAATTTATATGCAGATTGTTGCCACGATTTACCATCGTGATCTCGACCTCGCCTAAATTTAGCGGATTTAGCGTGATGTTAAAGCGCATGAAAGGCGATTTGTAGGCCGCGACCTGCTCTTTTAAATTTGAGCTAAAGTTATCAAACGTCTCGCGCACGGCTTGGAAATTTCTAGTTTGCGCTTTGGCGTTTGAGATTACGTCTTTTACCATCGCGTTTAGCTCGCTATTTTCGCCACCTTCGCTTTGGGTCTCGGTTAAAATTTGCTCCTCGGCGCTCTCGCGCTCCGGAAATAGCAAATTTTGCAAATTTATCTTTTTAGAGTCTTGACCGAGCCCCGATTTTTCGCTTTTTGTAGCGGTTAAATTTAGCTCGCCTTCGGCTTTGGGGTTTGGCTTTTCGTCTTTTAAATTTGCTTCTTTCTCGTCCTCGTTTTTTACCGCTTCTTTTATGATTTTAGAGTTTTGAGCCAAATTTTGCGTATCTTGCGCTTTTGCGCCGATATCTTTTGGCTGGGTCTTATTTTGCTCTTCTTGCACGGCGGCTAGTAGCTTGTTTAGCGTATCTTTGGGCTCGGGCTCGTTTGCGTTTATGGCCTCTTCGACCTTGTTTTTTAGCTCGCTAAAAGCGAAATTTTTCTTAGGCGTTACTGGTTCAAAGAAATCTTTTTTCGCCAAACTCGGAAATTTCTCGCCCAGCTCGTCGGCCTGGGCTTGCGTTACTTCGATATTTTCTAGGCCTAAATTTAGCTTATTTGCGATCTCGATGAGCTCGTTTAGATTTTTGGCTCCCCTTAGCTCGTTTAGCGTCGTTTCGCTTGAGAGCGCTTTGGCTAGGCGGTTTTCAAAATTTGGAAATTTGCTGATTTTCTCGCCGCCGCTAAGCATCTCTAAAATTTGCAAAAGCTGCATAAAAGTCGCGTTTTCAAATAAATTTTCCGCTGCTTCCTCGCCTAAAATTTCTTTTACGTCCGTGCTTTGGGTGGGCGCTTTGGTTTGCCCGTTTTGAGCCGTTTGGGCGGATAAATTTACCGCTTTTGCCATCTCTTTTAGGTCTTTGTCGCTTAAATTTTCGCCTTTTTTAGCGGCTGCGTCTAGCACCATAGAGAGAAATGCGCCGTCCTCTTTACCGCCTTTTTGCGCGTTTTTACTCTGTTTTTTCACGCCGCCTTTGATGCTCGCGTCAAATGATAAAATATCGTTTTGAGTAGTCTGCATAAAAACCCTTTAAATTTAACTTTCAAAGGGTATGCAAAAATCGTTCCTAATCGTTTCGTAGAAAAACTCGCCTCGTTTGAGGCGAGTTTGGGAGATTAAAATCGGAGATTAAAATTTATATTTAGCCGTTAGCGTAGCTCTGATGCCTTCGCCGTAGTAGCAATAATATCCGTCGCAACCGGAAAAATACTCTTTGTCGGTTAAGTTATTGACGTTTAGACCTACGCTTAATTTTTTATACTCGTATTCCGCCATAGCGTCTAGCAGGGTATAAGAATGGCTTTTGTAGCCGCTTGTCGAGCCGTCCGGGATAGAGCTTACGTATCTAACGCCCGCGCCCACTTTTAGGCTTTGGTCGGCGGTTAGGCTAAATTTATACGTTATAAATGAAGAGAGCGTGTTTTTAGGTATTAGAGCCGTTTGAGTTACGATATCGCCGTTTACTCCGTCGTGAGTTTTTGCGCTAAAATAATGCGTATAGGCCGCGATCCAGTTTATATCGTCGGTTAAATTTATGTTCGAGCTTATTTCTACGCCTTTGGTTCGTTTTTTACCGGCCTGGCTTTGGATATATAGGCCCCCGACCATACCGCCCACCAGAGCGTTTTTCTCCTCTATATCAAAGTATGCAAGGCTAAATTCTCCGTCTATAAATTCTGGCAAGTATTTTACGCCCGTTTCGTATTGTCTGCCTTCGATAGGCTTGTATCCGACCGCACTGTTGCTTCCTACGACGGGAGTAAAGCTTTGAGAGTAGTTAAAAAACGGCATCAATCCGATCGCGTCGAAGTTATACATTACGCCCGCTTGATAAGTGGTTTTGGATATTTCGTAGTTATTTTTCGTGCCTAGCGTATCGGAGTCCTCTTTTAGCTTGTCGCGTCTAACGGCGGCGTTTAGGATGAGGTTGTCAAAAAGCGTCGCTTGGTTGCTAAAATAAAAGCCCAGTTGCGACTGATCTACGTCGTATCTTGGGGCGCTACTAGGTCTAGCTACGCTTACTCTATCGCCGATAGTCCAAGGCGTCGTGCTAGAAAAGCCGTAAATTCCGTCCGCTTTTATTTTTCGGTAATCAAAGCCGAACGTGGCTAAATTTTTGATGTTTTCGCCTTGAAATTCATAGCTCAAGCGGTTGTCGAACGTATGAGACTTCACGTCCGCATCGACTAACGTAACGCCGAAACTGCCCACGTATAGCGTAGCGAGCTGCTCTTTGTCTTCTTTGTTAAATTTATAGCTCGATGCGAATTTTAAATTGTCCGTAAAATTATGCGTTAGCTCGTAGCCGGCCGTATACTGCTCTCTTTTTAAAAAGTCGCTGCTTGAGCTCGGATTTACGCCGCGAGATACTTTCGTTACGTTCGGATAGGGATAAAACGCCGTCACGCCCGTGCCGTTATCTTTGGTATAGCTTGAAAGTAGCGTCAGCGTCGTTTCGTCGCCGAGCAAAAACAGCAAAGACGGAGCGATATAATAGTGTTCGTTGTGCGTAAAATCGACGTCGCCGTGTTTTTTCTCGTAATTTCCGACTAAGCGAAATTTGACCCTATCGGTAAAAAGCTCGTCGCTCGCGTCAAAGAAAATTCCGCGTTGATTTTTGTTGCCGATCTTAAATCCGACCTCGGCAAAAGGCTTAGCCGTCGGACGCTTGCTGACTAAATTTATAACTCCACCCGCGCTTGAGGCGCCGTATAAAAGCGAATTCGCGCCCTTTACGACCTCGATACTTTCAAGCCCGTAGATATCGTGCTGAGCGCCTAAATATCCGCCTTTGTAAGGCGTAGAACCGTCAAGCGTAACCGTCGCGTTAAAGCCCCTTAGCTTTAGCCAATCGGTCGTATCCAGATCCGTTCCGTAGGGATTTATGAAGCCTGCTTCGTATTTAACGGCATTATCGAGTTGGCTTGCGCCTTGTTCGGAAATTTTATCTTGCGTTATCGCAGTAGTGGTTCCGGGCTGCATAAAGTCGATTTTTCCGCTGCCTTTGGCTACAGAGCCCACGACGCTTACTTCTTCGAGAGCTACGCTATCGGCGCCCAAAGCGGCGATCGCGCTCAAACTTAAGGCTAAACCCAGCCTAAAACTATTTTTCATTTTGTCTCCTTTTAAAGTTTATTTTAATTTTCTGGCCACCGATACGAAATAGGCGCTTCCGATAATGGTAGCGACGAGCCCCGAAGGTATCTCGTAAGGAAAAATAAGCGTCCTGCCTAAAAAGTCGGCCGTTACCATCAATATCCCGCCGATAATAGACGCGGTTACGATTTGCAAGCGCGGCTTGCGAAAGCCCAAAAACGACGCTATATGCGGCGCTAGCAAGCCAACGAAACTAACCGGGCCTATGTTAAGAGCCGCTAACGCGCTTATGCCCGCGCAAAATAAAAACAGTATCGTTCGGTATCCCGGGACGTTTACTCCCAAGCTCGAAGCGGTCGCGTCGCCTAAATTTAAAAGCTCGATTTGCCTGGAATAATAAAGCGCGAATAAAACGCTAGCTACCGCCGCGATAAATAGAGCAGCAGCCCACGCTGTCGTAACCGAATAGGTACTCCCCGACGCGTAGCTCATAAAGTTATAAATCCTACTATCTCCCGTCGCGAGCAAAATTTTCTCTACTGAGCTAACAAACGCCATTATAGCTATGCCCGTTAAAATCACCTTGTGCGGCGACATTTCGTTTTTGTAGTTTACGGCTACGGTAAAGCAAAGCATGGCGCAAGCGCCGGCGATACCTAGCGGCACGGTCAAAAACGGCGCTAAAAACATAGCCGCCAATACGCCAAGGCTCACGCCGGAATTTATCCCCAAAAGCTCGGGAGAAGCCATTTGATTTTTGCTTAGACGCTGTAAAACCGTTCCCGCGACGCCCAGTATCACGCCACTAAAAAGCGCGGCCGCTACTCGGTTTATACGCACGCTTAGTATCTCTTGGCTAAAATTTCCGACCCCGAAAAATAGCGAAAACAAGCAAGCCGCGACCAAAACGGCTAAAATAACGGGCAATACGAAAGCGACGTTTGCTTTTACTGCCGAGCCCGTGTCGCCGTCTTTTGCGGATACTTCGTTTTTATGGACGCCGCGTATTATCAGCCATAAAAGCAAAGGCGCGCCTAAAAACGCGCTTATGCCTCCTGTCGGTAAATTTACGCCCGTTAAATTTAAAATCACGATCAAAATTTCGTCCGTAACGCCCAAAAGTAACCCGCCGCACAAGCCACAGCAAATTAGCTTTTTTGCGAAATTATCGAATTTAAATCTATCTGCTAGCGTATAAGCCCCAAGCCCTACGAATGCGATGATGCCGACGAAAGCTACCGTCAAAGCGGTAAGATAAGCGGCTATCAAAAGCCCCGTCGCGCGTATTAAATTTACGTTTACGCCAAGAGCCTTGCAAGCGCTATCGCCCAAAACAAAAAGGTGAAACGAGCGAGAAAAATATAAAATAGCCGCTAAAGCCGGCAAAAAATAAACTAGCATGGAGTAAAAATTAAACGCGCCGTCTTGCGCCAAATCCCCGCTCATCCAAACCGCGACGAAAAAGCTCTCTTCTTGAAAAAAGATCATTAAAAGCGAGGTCAAAGATCCGAAAAATAAACCGATTATAAGTCCCGATAGCGTCGTGGTAAATACCGAAAATCCGCGCCCCGAAGATAATGCGAAAAGTATTGCTAGCGCCGCGACCGCGCCGACGAAAGAGCTCGCGACGGTGCTAAGTCCCAGATGCGGAAAGAAAAGAGCGCCCGCTAGCATAAAAAATCCCGCGCCGCTACCTACTCCGAGCGTACTATCGCTTGCTAGCGGGTTATGCGTTATTTGCGCCATCAAAGCCGTAGCCGTAGATAAAAAAAGTCCGCTTAAAAACGCGACGCCTATTCGCGGTAAAATATAATTTAAAACGACTAAATTTTTGACGTTTTGGCCGAAATCTTCCAGTAAAATCGCCTGCGAGGCGACTGCGGCGATACCCAAAACGACGAAACCGACCGAAAAAATCGTAAGTAATTTTTTCATTTTC
>CALIWP010000186.1 GCA_938046705.1 uncultured Campylobacter sp.
TCAAAAACATTCCCCATCCATTATCTCCTACACTTTTCCCAAAATTTAATGCCTGACTCATCCCTTTCATATTCAAATCCTCAACAACCACAGCATTATACGTTTCAGACAATTTTTTTGATAATTTATGTAGAAAAAACCGCTCTCGCGGCCTTTAAATTTAGCGGCTTACATGCACCCGCAGCCGCAGCCTCCGCTTGATTTTATCGCGTCAAATACCGCATCGTAGTTCGGCTCCTCCGTGATCTCAGGGATGATTTGTTTGTGGATGATAACGCCGTCTTTGATGACGAAAATGGCTCTAGCTAAAAGCCCCGCAAGCGGTCCTTCGCCGATGATTACGCCGTATTTTTCGCCAAATTCTCTAGCTCTAAAGTCGCTGCCGACTTTTAGGTTTTTGATGCCCTCCGTAGAGCAAAATCTACCCATCGCAAACGGTAGATCCATAGAAATCACGCTTAGCTTGATCGCCTGTTTTGCTGCCATTTTTTCGTTAAATTTACGCGTCTCCGTCGCGCAAACGCCCGTATCTAGCGACGGGACAGCCACTAGTATCTCGATGCCGTTATTGCCGCCGACCTTAAACTCGCCTAGATCCTGCCCGACTAGCGCGACCTCTGGCGCATACGAGCCCACGAATACCTCTTCGCCTTTTAGCGCGACGTTCGCGCCGTGAAATTTGACTTTTGCCATATTTTTCCTTTGTTTTAAATTTAATCGTAACGCAGATATTACCATACTTTTAACAATGGCTGAAAAACAAAAGAATACAGCGGAATTTAAGACGATAGTTATCTACAAAGTGCTATACTATTTGACATCAGTTATCAAGGAGTGACAAATGAGCGACAAAGAAATCCTAGCTTCACTCGAAGCAAAACGCACGAAATGCGTCGTCTACACCCGCGTAATGGGCTACCACCGCCCGGTAGAGAGCTTTAACCTCGGCAAAAAAGGCGAGCACAAAGAGCGCGTCAAATTTTGCGAACGCAAAGCCTAACCTAACCGCGAGTAAAACGTGAAAAACGACGATTTTCCGCTTTACTCGCTCACCCCCTTTACGACCCTCGACTACCCCGACAAAACGGCCTGCATAGCGTGGTTTGTAGGCTGCAACATGCGCTGCACCTACTGCTACAACGTCCCCATCGTTACTGGCGCGGGACAGATCAGCCGTACCGAGTTTATCAAATTTTTAGACAAACGCAAAGGCAAGCTTAGCGGCGTGGTTTTTAGCGGCGGCGAATGCACGCTTAGCCCAGCTTTTTTGTCGCTAGCTCGCGAAGTAAAGTCTCGCGGATTTTCGCTCAAAGTCGATACCAACGGCTCAAATTTGAGCGCGATTGGGCAGGCTATCTCGCTAAATTTGATCGACTATATCGCGCTTGATTTTAAAGCTACAAAGGAGAAATTTCTCAAGGTTACGGGTTCGAATTTGTATAAAAATTTCTTGCAAACGCTTGAGTTTTTGTTGCAAACCGGCTTTAAATTTGAGATTAGAACGACGGTACACGCGGACTTACTGGGCGAGGACGATATCTCGGCGATGAGCGAGATTTTATACGAGCACGGATATAGAGGCGTTTACTATCTACAAAATTTCCTCGACACGGGTGAAAATTTTGGAAATTTAGCGCAGGCAAAGGCTAAATTTGATCCAAATTTGATACGTTCAAATTTAGAAATAGGGCTTAGGAATTTTTAGTAAATTTAGTCAAATTTGACTTGCAAAACGGTAAATTTTTATTTCCAGTTGTGATATTTGCTGATTTTAATAAACGTCACGATCTTTTTTAGCTCAGGCACGTCGCCTAGAGCCTGCACTTTTACGCTATATTCGCCTTTTTCGAGCTCTGCGCGGAGCAAAACTTTATCGTGCGCAAAGCCTCCGTTTGGCACGCTGTACCATGAAGTCGCGCCGTATTTTGACAGATCAAACGTTTCGGTTACAGCGCTCAAATTTTGCTTTAGCTCGTTCATTTCGCCGCCTTTTACGTAGCTTATTTTGCGGTTTTGCATGGATTTTAGCGCTACTTTTAGCAAGATTTTTTTGCCCGTGCAGGCCGCTTTTTCCTCTTCGCTAGTACCTATGGGCTCAGGGACGCCTTGCGTCGTATTAGCAGAGTCTTCTGGCAAAACCACTTCGTGAACGCATCGCTGCCGTATCCGGGAAAGACCTCTTCGCTGAGTTTTTCTTCCTCTTCCTGCTTTTGCGGATCTTGTGCGTAGATGAAAACTTATCTCGTAAGTACCGGCCTTTTTGACGGTAAAATTTATGTCGGTTGCGCTACCGGCCTCAGGCATGCCGACCCTTTATAAATGCCGTCATCAAGCGCATCGCCTCCCAAAAATCAAATCTATAATAAAACGCCGCAAAAAAAACAGCAAAAGTAAGCAAAATTTAATTCAAATTTGAGGTTTTATCTGTTTGGCGCGTAGGTTTTTACCTCATATAGTAAAAAATCATACACGCGCTGTTGCACGAGGCCTTCGTATTCGTCGGCGTCGATGAGCCTGCGCAGGTGCTCGAAGTCGATCTTTAGCGCGTAGTTTTTGTTCGCTCTGATGGCCTGATCGATCGCTAAGAGCAAGCTATCAAGCGTCATAGGATCTTTGCGTTTGATACGGGAGACGTATTCTTTTGTGGTTTCTATAAGTACGCGTTTGCGGTTCTCGTCGCCGCCGTAAATTTCGCTCGATATGTCGTATAAATTTGCAAAATCGTCCTCTTCGGGATTGAGTTTGGCCGAGATGATAGCCGCAAAGACCTTCGCGCGAAACTCCAGCGAGCGGTGGTGATAGACCAAAAACTCCCTAAACAACGACAAAAATTTACATTTTATATCAAATCCCATGTTGCCGCCTAAAATATATTTAAGTAAAATTTGAGTAAAATCGCTCTTGCCCTTTCTTAGACCTGTGCAATGTCTCTTCTAGGCACCGCTTCAGGGTGGGAACACAGCAGAGCACTTAGGCTAGGCGTGTGCCGCAGTCATCTGAGAGAGGGTTTTTTAAACCTGCAAAAGCGAAAAATGCTCCTTAAAATCATCGCAAACTTTTAAAAAATTCACTCCGTCCAAGCTCTGATTTTTCTGAAAAAATTTATCCATATTATTAAAGCCTTCGGTTAGTTCGTTTGACTTTACGCCGTAGCTGATCGAGATACCAGCCTCAAAAAATGCCGCGAGCTTGTCACAAAATTTAAGCGCTTTGCCGTCGATGGCGTTAAATTTATCCTCGTTTACGTTCTCCATCGTGCCCTCGTGGTGCAGAGGCTTTTTCTCGCAGATTCTATTTTCAAACTCGTTTTTGATAAATTTGCCGTTTTCCATGCGGATACCGAGGATATAGCTAAACTCGTCTCTAAAATTTTCAGGCACGAAAGGCAAAATTTTCTCGTCTATCAGGCGCATTTCGTACTCGCTGATTATCTCGTTTAGCCCTTCGATACCGTATTTTACGGGGCTAATGATATCGCGCGTTAGCGACTCTGGCAGATCGTGAAAGAGCGCGCAAAAGAAGTTATTTTCTAACCTCGTTTTGCAGGCCTTAACCTCAAGCGAGTAAAAATAACTCAAAATCGCCACGACTAACATATGGCCTAAAACCGCCGTTTCAGGGATGCGCGGTGTTTGCGCCCAGCGCTTTTGAAAGCGCAGTCTACCGGCTAGATCGACTAGCTTGGCCAGCTTTTGGTTCATCACGATTTTACGCACGCCTATTAGCTCGTAATAATCCTCCAGCTCCTCCTCCACGCGCGCTTTTAGCTCGTCTATGTCGCTTAAAAATTTGCTCGTTTGATAAACGATCGAAAACTCCCAGCGCGTCGCGAGGTAGCTAGCGGCCTTTAGGATCAGGCGCTCTTTAGCGTGAGCCTTGTCCTTGTGCGTGAGATAGCGGCGCATCCGCTCTAAAAATTTACCGCCCTCGACGTCCTTTACGAGCCCTTCTAGGATCGTTAGGACCCAGGCGTTGATTTGCTCGTTTTTGGTCTTTTGCATCTGATGAAACACGTCCGGGCGTATATCTGTGACCACGACTCGCGCGAGAAACTCGAAAATGCCGGCCTCGATGATGTAGTTCATATCGGCGCTGTGCTCAAGTTTTGCGATAAAATACGCGATGATAAATTTGTGCGCCTGCTTATCAAGCTCGACTAAATTCGTCATCTTGGGATAGTCGTTCCAGCGCGAGATGGACGCGGCTTTAAAGATGTGCTCTATGAGCTGCGCGCTTATCATTTATCGTCCGATTTTTTTACGACGCGGGCGCGTTTTTCACCGGCGAATTCAGGCTTTTTAAAGCCCTCTTTGCTGCCAGTTCTTCGCGGTTTATCGTCAAATTTATCTTTACTACTCGCGCGAGGTTTTCTATCGCCGGTTTTTGTATCCCTTCTATCGGCTCCGAAACTCTTACCGCGAGAGCCGTCTTTGCTAAATTTAGACTCGCGTCCACCGTAACCGCCTCTATCGAAACTTCGCTCGTTATCTCGCGAAAATTTCTCAAATTTCGGCGCTTCTAAGCTTTGTTCTTGAGTTTTTTTGATTATTTCGTCAGAGCAAATTTCGATCACCGTATGGACGTTGCCGCGCGGGTTAAAGTCGCCCGTGATCTTCATCCATTTTGGCGCTAGCTTTCGCTCTAAAACGTCGTAAATTTCGTTTATGCTATCTTCGTGGCTGATGTTGCGCGTCATGAAGCTATTGATGTAGAGTTTGATCGCTTTTAGCTCGACGACGAATTTAGCAGGCACGTACTCAAGATATATCGTCGCAAAATCAGGATAACCAGAGCGCGGGCATAGGCAGCAAAACTCCGGCAACGTGATTTTGATCTTATAATCGCGCTCGTGCTTGTTTTCCCAGATTTCCAGGTCTTTTTCTACGTCAAATTCGCTTATTATTTTCTCGCCGTATTTTGGCTCTACGACCTCATTTTCTTGCATTTTTTTCCTTTAAATTTCTTTTGGCTTCTCTATGAAAAAGCCCTGTGCGAAGTCGGTTTGATAGCGCTCCGCGATGTTGTAAAACTCGTCGTCCTCCACAAATCTCACGATGGATTTTACGCCTACTCTTTTTGCGGTCAAATTTAGATTTTCAAACAGAGTTTTAAATTTGTCGTTTTTGATATTTTTGTTAAATTCGATGTCGTAGATAACGAAATCTATCGGCAAATATTTAAAATATTCAAAGCTCGCGTTGTTACCGCCAAATTTATTAAGCGCGAAACGAAAACCTAGGTTTTTATACTCCGTCAAAATTTCTCTAAATCTATTTATCTCATCATATACCAGCTTCTCGCTAAACTCGAAAATAACGCGGTTTGGATCGATTTTGCCTAGCTGTACGAACTCTTTTATAAAATTCGTAAATTTTAAATTTCTAATCGAAACCGACGAAATTTCGATCACGATCGGATCTTCGTCTTTAAATTTAAGCTCGGATAGCTTTTTGATAACGTTTATGTCAAAAAGCACCTCATAGCCGTTTTTGTTCGCGATATTTTGCACTTTTGCTTTTGAGACGAGACCTTGCTTATCGGTATAGACTTTTACGATGATATTTTTCAAATTTTGCCCGAAACGAAGGCTTTTAACGAGCTGAGTTTGGAAGATAAATCTTTGCATATCGATGCAGTTGCAGACGTCTTTTTCAAGATCGTCGGTGATGTCCACTTTATCTTCGCTATCGCTCTCGTTTAGCTTTTGGATGAGATAAGAAACCGAATTTTTGAGGCTTGCCGAGTGATTTATATCGATAGCGTCAAATTTGATCTTTAGCTCGATATTGTAAATTCCGTCGCTCAAAATGCTCTTTTCAAAAACGTTTAAAAGATGGATTAGCTCGGTGCTTTTACTCTCGCAAAATATCAAAAAATATTCATTTGAATATCTGCCGATTAGAGTGTTTTTAGATACTTTTTCGTTTAAAAATTTCTCCAGTCGCTCGACTAGTCGTTTGAGCAAAATATCGGTACTAACAAAGCTATAACGCTCATTTAGATCGTTTAAATTTTCGATCTTTAGCATTAGCATATTGCCGCCATTTTTGCCTTTAAATTTAGAAGCTTGCTTTGATAAAAGTCTTAAAATTTCGTCTCTATTATAGGCTTTCGTAACTTGATCAAGCACGCTCGTTTGAAAGCTTTGATAAATTTTGTAGGCCGTAAAATAAACTTGACATAGAACTAAAATAGTGATCAAAATGATGTCATTGATGTCAAAATCTATATCATCTTTTTTAACGAAAATATACACCAAAATGATAATGGTTAAGATAAAAATCGAGGATACCTCGAGCGCGGTTTTAAACCTATTTGATCGTTCTTTTAGTTCTGATTTTAGCATTTATACATCCAAATGTTTCACATCTTTTGCATGCTCTTGTATGTAGTTTCTTCGCGGTTCAACCTCGTCGCCCATAAATAGATTAAACGTATCCGACGCGCTTACGGCATCGTTTATGTTTATTTTTAGCAAACGACGATTTTCTGGATTCATCGTCGTTTCCCACAGCTGTTCTGGATTCATCTCACCAAGGCCTTTATAGCGCTGTATATAGGCGCCTTTTTTGGCATTTTTTTCGATCTCGTCTAGTACGTCTATCACGTCGCCTTTTAGCTCGATGCCGCGCTCTTTTATCTTTTGGCTGATATAAAGCGCTTCCTCGTAAAGCGGGTTTGTAAATAAATTTTCATTTACCAAAAGCTCTTCCAAGCCGCTTTCGGTTTGTACGTAAATTCGCGCTTCTTCTTCGCTGACGTATGAGTTTAGGATATTGTGTCCCTGAGCTTCTAAATAATTTTTCAAAATTTCAAAAATTTCAGCGTAGCTTTTTGAGACGATGTCTGGATTTTCGATCATATACCTAACCGCAGAAATCACGCTAAAGCGCTTTTCAAGCTCTTTTAATACGCTTCTATAAGCCGCGACTATCTTTAAAAAGTCTATGAGATCAGCGTTTCCGATACCTTCAAACTCGACTCCTTCGATGCCGGTTTCTATTAGAAATTCATTCAGCGCTTTCTCGTCTTTTAGATAAATTTCTTTTTTTCCCTTTTTATAGCGGTAAAGCGGCGGTTGGGCTAGATAGATATGACCGTTTTCCACGACTTTGTGTAAAAATCTAAAGAAAAACGTTAAAAGTAGCGTCTGGATATGACTACCGTCGACGTCGGCATCGGTCATGATGATAATTTTGTGGTAGCGAAGCCTTTCAGCATCAAATTCATCGCCGATACCGCAACCTAGAGCAGTTATCATGTTTTTTATTTCGTCTGATTTTAAAATTTTATCTAAGCGCGATTTTTCGACGTTTAAAATTTTACCTTTTAACGGCAAAATCGCCTGAAACACCCTATCGCGTCCTTGTTTGGCCGAACCGCCCGCAGAGTCGCCCTCCACCAGATAAAGCTCGCTGATAGTTGGATCTTTACTCTGGCAGTCGGCTAGTTTGCCAGGCAGCGTTCCTATGCTTAGACCCTCTTTTTTACGCGTTAGATCGCGAGCTTTTTTGGCAGCTTCGCGTCCGCGCGCCGCCATCAGCGCTTTTTCCATTATCGCGCGAGCTTCGATCGGGTTTTCTTCAAAATACTTGCTAAGTACCTCAAAAACCATCTTTTGAACGATCGGTTTTACGTAGCTTGAGCCTAGTTTTCCTTTTGTCTGGCCCTCAAACTGCGGTTCTGGTACCTTTACGCTAATAACTGCGATAAGGCCCTCACGGATATCTTCGCCCGTGATTTTTGTGTCTTTTTCGCGGGCTGCGGCGTTTGCGGCGATGTAGTTTGTTATCACGCGAGTTAGACCCGCGCGAAATCCCGCCTCGTGCGTACCGCCGTCAGGAGTTTTGATGTTATTTACGAAGCTTAGTAAATTTTCGCTATAAGTATCGTTGTACATCAAGGCAAAATCTACTAAAACGTCCTCTTCGCCGCCGCTAAACGATACCGCTTTGCTTACGGCTTTGTTTTTATTTAAATCGGTTACAAAGCTCTCAAGTCCGCCCTCATAGTGAAAACTCTCTTTCCTGCCGTTTCTTTGATCCTTAAAATTTATCGTGATCTTCGGGTTTAGATAGGCTAGCTCTCTAAAGCGTTTGGTTAAAATTTCATCGTCAAATTCAGTAACCTCAAAAATACTATCGTCAGGCCAAAACTCTACCTGAGTTCCGGTTCTATTTGTAGTTTTTATAACCTCAAGGTCGCTTTGAGGGATACCTTTTGAAAATTCTTGTCTATGTAGTTTGCCGTCACGTTTGATATTTACGACCAGTTTTTTAGAAAGGGCGTTTACTACGCTAACGCCAACTCCGTGCAAGCCGCCTGAGACTTTGTAAGTGTCCTTGTCAAATTTACCGCCAGCGTGAAGTACGGTTAAAACGACCGTTGCGGCTGAAATTTTCTCCGTAGGATGCATATCTACCGGTATTCCGCGTCCGTTATCGCTGATTATCGCCGAGCCTTCGCGCGTTAGCTCGATATCAATCGTATCGCAGTAGCCAGCCATCGCCTCGTCTATTGAGTTATCGACGACCTCGTAGATCATGTGATGTAGTCCGCTTATGTTAGTATCGCCGATGTACATGCCGGGGCGTTTTCTAACCGCTTCGAGCCCTTTTAAAACTTTAATATTTTCCGCGCCGTAATTTTGCTGCATTATTTACCTTTGTTATTTTATAAATTTATCGGCATGATTACCGTTTTTAGCTCGTTTGAGCTCACCGTAAAGGCTAAATTTGAGTCGTTAAATCCAAATTCGAAATGTTCCTCTTCGATGCTTTGTAAGAAATCAAGCAAGTATCTATTTTTCACGCCGACGTAGATTTCTTCTTCTAGTCCGGTTGCAAAATCTATTGTGGTTTTAGCCTCAGAGTTATCCTCTACGATGCTTTCAAAGCTTATGGTTTGTGGAGTAAATACGATCTTTGTGCTCTCAGAGATGATTGAGACGGTTTTGATGCCTTCTATCATTTTATCTCTGCTTAGTCTTATTCTTCGTTTGATTTCTTGCGGGATTACTCTGTTGTAGTCAGGAAATCTGCCGTTTATAAGCTTTGTAAAAAACTCGAAATTTGCGCTTTGAGCGATCAGAGTCGTATCGTCGTAGTAAATTTCGATCTTGTCAAAAAATAGCTTTTGTATTTCGCTAATAGCTTTTTTTGGGATTATTAGGGAAAATTCGCTCTGAGTCGGTGTTTCAAATCTAAAAACGCTAAGCCTTTTCGTGTCGGTGCCGACTATGTTTATGTAGTTTTGCTTGATATCGATAAATGCGCCGTTTAGCTCAAATTTAGGGTTATTATTGTCTATGCTTGTAAAAATTTTCTTTAAACTTCGTCCAAGCATTACGGCGTCGACTTCAAATTTATTTTTATTTTCTATCGTCGGGAAATTTGGAAAATCCTCAAATTTATACATTGGAAGCTTATATTTTGAGTTTTTTTGTTTTATGTAGAGGTAGTTATTTACTGTCTCTAATGTAATTTCTTCATCTTTTAAGCTTCTTATGATGTCAAGTAATTTCTTACCGTTTGCAGTAGCATTTCCCTCGTCCATGATTTTGACGTTTGAGAGCTTATAGGCTAGACCGATCTCGTGGTCTGTTGCTTTTATATTTAGGATACCGTCTTTAGCTCCGATAAATATATGCGAAGTTATAGCGCTTAGATCTTTTTTCTCTAGGTAAGAATTGCTATTTGTTATGATGCTTTCTAAAGCGTTTTTATTAATCGCGACTTTCATTTTTTTCCTTTTGTTTTTAAATTTCTTTTAGTAGCATTAGTAGGGGGCGTGAAAAGTTTAAAACTGCTTTTATTTGCTTTAAATAGGGCATTTGTGGCGTTAAAAAAACTGCTTATTTTTTCACTTTTATTCACGTTTTTACTCTTTGGTTAAAATTTTATTCTTTAGTTCTTCGACGCGGACTTTAAAATATTCGTTCGTTTCTATTAGCTCGTTTATCTTTTTTATGCTGTGACTTACGGCCGAGTGATCTTTCATGTTGAAAAACTGCGCGATCTGGGGCATCGAGTTTGGCGTCAAATTTTTAGCCAGATATATCACGATGCGCCTAGCTTCGACGATATTTTTTGAGCGTGATTTGCTTTTCATCTCGCTTGGTTTGACGTTTAGCTCTTTGCTCACGATTTCAACGATATTTTCTAGGTTTATATTTTCGCGTTTTTCTTTTATCTGATCGCGCAGGATATTTTTGGCAAATTCTAGCGTGATTTCTTGTCTCATGAGCCTTGCGTAAGCGTTTAAATTTATTATCGCGCTTTCGATTTCTCGGATGTTGTCGCCCATGTTTGTTGCGATGTAGTTTATGACGTCTTTGTCGAGGTAAATTTTATCAAATTCGCATTTTTTCTTGATGATTGCGATTTTAGTATCGAGCTCCGGCGGCGTGATATCGGCGATGATACCCCACTCAAAACGCGTTCTTAGCCTATCTTCAAAGCCTTTTAGCAGCTTTGGTTGGCGGTCTGATGTCATTACGATCTGACCGTTTTTAGCGTGAAGTTCGTTAAACGTGTGGAAAAATTCCTCTTGGATTTTATCTGTTTTGCCTAAAAACTGTACGTCGTCGATGAGTAAAACGTCGCAGTTTCGGTACTTTTCACGAAATCGCTCCATCGAGTGGTTGTTGAGGTTATAAGTAAAGTCCGTAATAAACTGCTCGCTTGTTACGCAAATGACCATTTTGCCGCCGTTTAGACAAAAATTTCCGACTGATTGTAAAAGGTGAGTTTTGCCAAGTCCGGTTGGGCCGTAGATAAAAAGCGGATTGTAAATTTTACCGAGTTGTTCAGATACCGCTTTTGCACTTAAAAATGCGAATTGATTAGAGTCGCCGACGACGAAATTTTCAAACGTGTAGCTTGGATTTAGCAGGCTACTTTGCGCTTTTATCTCTTTGACGTCTACTTTTTTAGCCGGTTTGCTTTGCGTTTTTGTCGCGGCTTGGACGTTGATCACGGGCTTTTGTCCGGTTTTTACTTCAAAAAGATGAGCGATTTTGGAGGCGTATTTGGTCTGGATAAATTTGGCGATAATCTCGTTTGGCGCGTTAAATACGACGTTCGTCGAATTTGAGCTTTTTTCGTTAAATTTAAGCTGCTTGATGTAGCATTCAAATTCCGACGGTAAAATTTCTTTGGAAAGTAGCTCCAAAACCTCGTTTGCGACCAAATTTTTGCCTTTAAGATTAATTCGCTAGATTTTATCTTAAATTTGTTAAAATGGCGTTGAAATTCGTTTTTCACGCCGTGAAAAAAGCGTGAAAAACTGTTGAAAAGGATGAGATGAAAATTTTAGGAATCGATCCGGGATCGCGAAATTGCGGCTATGCGATCGTCGAAAAGACGCCCGTGAAAACTATTTTGATCGAGGCGGGACTAATCAAAATAAAACCGAATTCTTTGCAGTATCAAATCACCGAACTTTGTGAGGGACTCGACCTGATTTTTAAAAATCATAAATTTGACGAAGTGGCGATCGAGGACATATTTTTCGCTTATAATCCAAAAACGGTTTTAAAGCTCGCGCAGTTTCGAGGGGCGCTTAGTCTTAAAATTTTGCAGCTTCACGGCGATTTTGCCGAGTATACGCCGCTTCAGGTTAAAAAAACGGTCACGGGCAAAGCCAAGGCCGACAAAGAGCAGGTGGCCTTTATGGTTAAGAAAATTCTCGGTATAACAAAGGAGATCAAACCGCTTGATATCACCGACGCTATCGCTATTGCGCTAACGCATGCAAATAATCTACGCTTAAAATAAGCTCAAATTTTTGCTTGATTTTTAGTAAAATTTGACTTCAAATTTTGTGCTAAAAAAGCAAGATTTGATTGTTTAAAATTTATCTCTGCGCTCAATCAACTATCGTAATCCCCGCATCCTCGCAGGTTTTTCGCGCCTTTTTGGATATGCCGATGCCGGTCGTTTCGATTTTTTTAAGATTTTTGAGGGGCGCAAGCTCGGCGGCATCAATGTTTTTGATGTCAAA
>CALIWP010000187.1 GCA_938046705.1 uncultured Campylobacter sp.
TATAAATTTGCTTGAAAAATATGTCGGTGTGAGCTCATCTCCGACTTATGAGAAAGCTCAAAATATCATAAAAGACGCAATAGACGACTTCATAAGCGGTACGACGGATAAGGTTATTTTGGTGCATAACGGCTACAATAACATGATCTCTCAGCAAATTCGTATAAACGATATCGTGCCGGTCGAGCCGCCGAAACTCGTCGAAGTCGAGACGAATTCTTTGATGGAATTTGAGCCGAGCGACGACGGTAAAATTTTAAACGAACTACTTACGAAGTATTTCGAATATAGCATGTATTACGCTTTAGTAGATAGTCTTGCAGCCGAACATAGCGCCAGAATGCAGGCGATGGATAATGCGACTAATAACGCCAAAGAGCGCGTCGCACAGCTAAAACTATCGTATAACAAGGCTCGCCAAGAGTCTATCACCACTGAGCTTATAGAGATCATCAGTGGCGTCGAATCAATGAAATAATTAAGGAGTATGGATGAAAGGTATCATTTCTCAGGTAATGGGTCCGGTAGTCGACGTCGATTTCACGGATTATTTACCCAAGATCAACGAAGCCGTCGAAGTAAATTTCGAGGTTGAGGGCAAGCAAAATAGACTTGTGCTAGAGGTTGCCGCACACCTTGGCGATAACCGCGTAAGAACGATCGCCATGGATATGAGTGAAGGTTTAACTAGAGGCCTTGAGGCTACGGCTTTAGGCGCGCCTATTAGCGTTCCGGTTGGCGAAAAAGTTTTAGGCAGAATTTTCAACGTCGTCGGCGATCTAATCGACGAAGGCGAGGGCGTAGAATTTGACAAAAAATGGTCTATCCACCGCGATCCTCCACCGTTTGAAGAGCAAAGCACAAAAAGTGAAATTTTTGAAACAGGCATAAAGGTGGTTGACCTTTTGGCTCCTTACGCAAAGGGCGGTAAAGTCGGACTATTCGGCGGTGCTGGCGTTGGCAAAACGGTTATTATCATGGAGCTTATCCACAACGTTGCATTTAAGCACAGCGGTTACTCTGTATTTGCAGGCGTTGGTGAGAGAACTCGTGAAGGAAACGACCTTTATCATGAAATGAAAGAAAGTAATGTTTT
>CALIWP010000188.1 GCA_938046705.1 uncultured Campylobacter sp.
AGCTTGCGGCGACGAAATCGCCCGTGACCTTCTCCTCGCGAAAATACGCGACGCAGAGCATGATGTGAACTGCGAGTGAAAATTTTATACCTACCTGCATAACCGGCTTTGATTTAAATTTAAAACCGCACGTTAGTTTCGTGCGGCGTTATTTTAGCTAAATTAAGCAAAATTTTAAGCTCACGCTCTCTCGCCGACTGCGGTAAAGCGCTTTTGCACGAAATTTCTATTTTTTAGCTCGTCGATGATCGCGATCGCAAGATCGGCGTAGCTGATATAGCTCTCGTTTTGCGAGTTTAGTATGACGTGATCGTTGCCAAGGACGTATTTGCCGGTGCGAGCGCCATCTGCGTCGTAGTCTCCCGCAGGCGAGACGTAGGTCCAAAGCACGTCAGATTTGGTTTTTAGCTCAAAAAACGACTCCGCAGCCGCCCTTGCCACGCCCATATACTCAGGCGGGAAGCCCGGCGTATCCATAGCCATAGTGCCTTTGTCGTCCACAAGCAGCGTACCGGCGCCGCCCACGACGAGCAGCCTCGTGCTACTACCGCTTAGTAAATTTGCAAGATGAACTGCTACCTTTTTATATAGAGGAAAGGTAGCGTCAGTAAAGGCGCCAAATGCGCTGATAACGGCGTCAAAGCCAGCTAGATCGGCTTTGCTGAGCTCGAAAACGTCTTTATAGACCACCTTTACCGCGTCGTTTTTGTACTCTTTGTTTCGCACGATCGCCGTAACGTCGTAGCCTTGTTTTAGGGCTTCTTGTACCAAATTTGAACCTGTTTTTCCGTTTGCTCCGATGATTGCTATTTTCATTGTTTTTCCTTTAAATTTGATTTGTTTGATCGCACATCCGCTGCGGTTAATGCGCTCGCACATTTGGCGCCGTCTTGCCGCACCTCGCAGTTTAAAATTTACGCTCGCGTTTGTCGCGCCCGTCTCGCGAAATTTACAGCCAGCTTGGCTTTACATCGTCGTTTATCACGCCATCGCCGTTAGTATACTGCTCCAGGCTGCCGCGTTTAGTTTGGATACATATAAACTTCATTCCTTGCGCTCCCGCCTTGAAGCATCTCTTGCCCGCCGGATCGATGCGGATCGCGTCGCCCTCGCTCACCGCCGTCTCCTCGCCGTCGATAAAAAACGTACCGCCGCCTTTTAGCACCAAGTAAAGCTCCTCGTTTTGCTTGTGCGAATGCACGAACGGCACGCTCACGTTTGCGGGAAGCTCGTTGATAGAAAGCTCGCAGCCGCTTAAATTTAGAACTTCTTTTAGCTCGATTCTCGGTTCTTTTTTCGTTGAAACGATCTTGTAGTTTGACATCTTCGTCTCCTTGGATTTTTTGTTGTAATACTATAACTTACAACTGATGAGCGAAGTATAATAAAATTTTGTTGTAATGTCAAGAGTTATAGCAAAATTTGACGCAAATTTTAAAATCAGCTAAAATCCGCGCGATTTTAACCAAAGGAATTTTATGCAAAATAGCGCATTTAAGACGCTAACGCTCATTGCAAAGAAAAATTTTAAAAAGCTGTTCTTGACGTTTAGCCTAGTTTTGGCGGAAAACGGGCTATTTCTCGTCTATCCCATACTAGCCGGCATCGCCATAAACGCCATCGTAGCGGGCGACACGCTTTTGGCACTTAGCTACTCGTGCATGGTATTCGTGGGCTGGGGGCTTGGCTCGATTAGGCGGCGCGTGGATACGCAGGTATTTACTAGGATATATGCGGGGCTTGCCGTAAGCGTGATAATGAATGAAAAAAGAGCCGCAAAAGACGAAAGCGCCGTAATCGCAAGAGCAAATTTATCTCGCGAATTCGTAGATTTTTTCGAGCAGCACTTTCCCGTATTTTTCACCTCTGTCGTCTCGATTTTCGGCTCGGCGATCATGCTTTTGTTTATCGAGTTCTACGTAGGTTTGGCCGTTTTTGCTCTGCTCGCGGTTTTTGGCATTTTGCTGCCAAAATACATCGCCAAAAACGACCGCTTGTATCTAAAGCTAAACAACCAGCTAGAGCGCGAGACAGGACGCATAAGCACAGGCAACGAGCGCACGCTAAATCGCCACTACGACGTGCTTTCAAAGCTTCGTATCCGCATCTCAAACAGAGAGGCGATGAGCTTTTTCATCATCGGTACGAGTGCGGCGGCGATTTTTAGTTTGGCGATATTTTTGCTCTCAAGCAAGCAGGCAAACGCGGGCCACATCTACTCGGTGCTCACCTATCTTTGGACGTTTGCGATCAGCTTAGATGACGCGCCGAGGCTGATAGAGGAGTTTAGCAAGCTAAAAGATATCGGCAAGCGCGTAGATGCCGGACTAGAAGGCGATATAGATAAAATTTAAGCGCTTTTTTGAGGTATAATTTAACTAAAATTTGCCCAAAAGCGAGGTCAAAATGCACGAAAATCACGCCCACTGTGCGCATTCGCACACGTCAAACAAAGTCGTTTTGAGAAATTCCTTCCTTATAATCTCCGCTTTTATGCTGGTCGAGGTCGCGGGCGGCTTTGCGACGAACTCGCTCGCCCTGCTCTCAGACGCCGGGCACATGCTCTCAGACGCCGCAGCGCTCGGGCTTTCGCTGTTTGCGTTTAAATTCGGTGAACGTAAAGGCAATCTGCAAAAGACCTTCGGCTACAGGCGGATCGAAATTTTAGCCGCGACGATAAACGCTCTCGCTCTCGTTGCGATCGCCGTTTTGATCGTCATCGAGGCAGCGCGGCGTTTCCAAAACCTGCCCGAAGTAGCCACCGCGGGCATGCTCGCTATCAGCACGCTAGGACTTGCCGTAAACATCGTCGTGGCGCTATATATGCTGCGTGGCAGCGACGTGAGAGAAAACGTCAATATGCACGGCGCCTATGCGCACGTACTCGGCGACGCCCTGGGCTCGGTGGGCGCGATCGCGGCGGCACTGCTAATGATGTGCTTTGACTGGGGCTGGGCGGACGCGGCGGCTAGCGTGCTCGTGGCCGCGCTCATCGTAAAAAGCGGCTGGGGCGTGCTAAAAGACAGCCTAAATATCCTGATGGAGGGCTCGCCAAAGGGCGTGTGCCTGGACGGGCTCGTCGCGCAAATCAGGGGCGTGGACGGCGTGCTTTCGGTGCACGACCTGCACGTCTGGAGTATCACGAGCGGCGCAAACGCGCTCACGGCTCACATCGTGGTTAGAGGCGAGCTAAGCGTGCGCGAAGCGGAGCGGATCATGGCCGAAATATCGCACGAAATGGAGCATCT
>CALIWP010000189.1 GCA_938046705.1 uncultured Campylobacter sp.
GGCGAGCTAATCGTAAAAGGTGACTGCGTGATGCAGGGCTACCTAAATATGCCAGACGCCACCGACGAAACGATCGTAAACGGCTGGCTGCGCACGGGCGACCTCGTTAAGATCGACGAGGAGGGCTATATCTTTATCGTCGACCGCAAAAAAGACCTCATCATCTCAAAGGGCATCAACATCTACCCGCGCGAGATCGAGGAGGTGCTATTTAAGCTGCCAGAAGTCGAGGCAGCCGCTGTTATCGGCGTCAGAGACGAGCATGCGGACGAGGAAGTCACGGCGTTTATACAGTTTAAAGAGGATATGAGCCTGGATGAAAAAGATATCCGCGCGCACCTCAAAAAACACTTGGCGAATTTTAAAATTCCAAAGACGATTTATTTTAAAGACGAACTGCCTAAAAATGCGACGGGCAAGGTGCTTAAGCGCGTTTTAAAGGATCAGATAAGGGGTGAAATTTAGTGCGGTTTTTGATAGAGTTTATCGGCGGCGAGCAAAATTCTAAAATTTCCTCACTCATAAAATGCAGCCAAAACGAGGCGAAAATTTTACGCCATCTAAGCAAAAGCTACGTCGAAGGCACTCCGCAAAGTAGCGCTTACGACGTGCTTTGCGCTGTTTTTGGCAGCGAGGAGTATAAATTTCTAGCAGGACTTGCGGACGTAAAAAACCTGCTAGAAAGCGGCTGGATCGTGCAGGGCTTTTCTATCTTTAAAAACCCTAGCGCGGACGGTGCGGGCTCAAATTTACTCGGTCTACTTCACAGCGAGATCTCGCTATCGCCGCTTTTTCTTAAAATTTTAGAAGAGGGCGAGTTTGGGCTCACGCTACCTGCAGTCGCGCCCTACGCCGATCATCTTGATTATCTAAAAGATCAGTTTTTACGCGTGGAGCTTTACGGCAAGCTCTCGTTTTTTAGCAAAAACGTCTCAAGCGACGCCAAAAACCGCCTCGAAAAAGACGTGAAAGAGCTAGAAGCCATCATCGAAAAACGGCTAAATTTAAGCAAAATTTCGATCTCCGTCGAGCAAATTTTTAAAGATAACGCGCTAAACGACAAAGAACAGCTTATTTTTCTCGCGCTTTTAAAGGAAGAGTACGTCGGCGAAACGGACGCCAACCGCGATTTAAACGCGCTTGTTGGGATTTTGAGCGCAGACGAATTTGAACGTATCAAAAATCGCTCCCTACTAGATGAAGGCTCAAAGCTAATCGAAAACGGCCTCATCGACTACGACGAGTCGCTAAATACCTACGGCGGCTTTAGCAGAACGTTTTACATAACCGACGAAATTTTACAAAGCGTAATGCACCCAAAAACCGAGAGCAAAAGCAAAAAACTAGCGCTAGAAACTCTCGTAAAAGAGCAAGAAATCTTTGAGCTAATCGAGCCCTCGACCGACATAAACGACGTCGTGCTAGACGTCAAGGTAAAGGAGCTACTGGACGCAATCCTAAAGCAAGTAGACCGCCGCGTGCTAGCGCGTCTATCTAGCTGGGGCATCAAGTCGCGCAAAAACGTGGACGCCAAAATCATCTTTTACGGGCCGCCGGGTACGGGCAAAACCATGAGCGCGCTAAGCCTCGCAAAGAGCCTAAAAAAGCAGGTTCTTAGCTTTGACTGCTCTAAAATTTTGAGCAAATACGTCGGCGAGAGCGAGCAAAACGTGCGTAAAATTTTTGACACCTACAAAGAAATCTGCGCCAAAAGCAAGAGCGAGCCCGTTCTACTGCTAAACGAGGCCGATCAGTTTCTAAGCACGCGCGTCGAGGGCGGCAGCGGCGCGGACAAGATGCACAATCAAATGCAAAATATATTTTTGGAGCAAATCGAGCGCTTTGAGGGCGTACTCATCGCCACGACGAACTTCTTGCAAAGCCTGGATATCGCGTTTTCTCGCAGATTTGATTATAAGATCGAGTTTAAAAAGCCCGACCTCGCCGCTCGTCTTGCGATCTGGCGCAAAGTGCTGCCCGAAAATGCGAGCTTTGAGGAAAATTTCGACGTCAAACAGCTAGCTAAATTTGAGCTAAGCGGCGCGCAAATCATGCTCGCGCTCAAAAATACCGCGCTAAAAGTCGCCGTGCGCGAGGACGGGATATTTACGATGGGCGATTTTGAAAGCGAGATCAAACGCGAGATGAGCTCAAATTTCGGCGAGGATAAAAAGGTCGGGTTTGACGGGTAAATTCGGCTAAATTTGGAGTGCAACGGATTAAATTTAGTTAAATTTAGCCTAACGTTTTTGTTAAATTTGACTGCGCTTGCTCTAAAATTGCGCTACCTACTCGGCTTTATAGTGCGTTCTTGTAAATTTGAGCGTTAAATTTGTAGCTCGGCAGGCGCAAATTTGGCAAGCGATTTAAATTTATCGCAGCCCTAGCTACTCAAATTTGAAAAGGTTATCAAGCATGAGTGATTTTTTACTACGCCAAGTCAAGCTATTTTTAGGTATCGCAGCCGTTTGCGCTCCGCTATGCACGGTCATCTACTTTATATCAAAAGAGTATTTCGACGAAATTTTAGTCGGCATTTTCATCACGTATATTTTCCTGCTCGTTGTTTTCGTTTTTAAATTCATCAAGCTACTTTTAGGCTTCAAGGACGAGAACAAAAAGTCCGTTTGGAAGCAAATTTTAACTTGGCTGTCAAATATCGCTTAGATCGCCGCGCTCAAAGCGGGATTTTACCGCCAAACCTCTCGCCTGCTTTTAAAATTTCACTCCTTAGCTTCTCGTGTCCGGCTGATAAAGCCGCAACCTTGGCTAGTTTTTCGCTCTTTATCTGTGCAAATTCGCTCTTTAGAGCCGATAAAATTTTATTTAAAAACGACGCATTGCCGAGCATCTCGTTTTCAAATTCGTATAAATTTAGCGACGTCAAAACGCGGTCTTGCACCTCGTCAAAGCTCGGGATAAAGAGCGCAAAGCCGTTTTGCTCGTGCGCGCGCATCGAGCCCGCGATCTTTTCTTTTAGAAAATACACGGCGATTTTAACGGCGTTTTCGTAGTTTGCGGCGACTTTGAGATTTAGCTTTTCAAAAAACAGCGCCGTCTTTTGCAGCCCTTTAAATTTCGCCGTCTCATAGTCTCGCAAAAACGTCCTATACACCTGCCCCGCATACGTCCTAACATCGGCAAATACGGTATCAGAGTGCGTTTCATCCTCTTTTTGCGCGTTTTCAAATTCTGATTTATAAATCATAAATTCGCGCTCCAACCGAGCATAAATTTCATCCAGAGCT
>CALIWP010000190.1 GCA_938046705.1 uncultured Campylobacter sp.
AGTATGAATTCGCCTTTTTGCAAGAGAAGCTAAAATCACGCGATATCAAGGCTTATGAGCGAAATTTAAGCGTAAAAAATATAGAAATCGCGAGCATTTTTAAAGAGGTCGAGGGCAAAATCGAGCCGTGGGAAAAGGTAAAAAATTAGCGCCGTTTTGTGCTAGGTTTTTTTGGCTTGCCTAGGCAAATTTGATTAAAAACGCCAAAATAAATTACGCCGATTTTGCCCTAAATTTGACGCAAAAGCCGCGAAGCTAAATTTGCGACGGACGGCCATCTTATCAAATTTCGAGTGTTAAAATTTAGCATTTTAAATTTGACGGCAAATTTAAAAGACGAAATAGTTAAATTTAAAAAGGCGAATCTGACGTCAAATCCTCGTCAAATTCGCCTTTGTTTTTTAGAAATCAAACTCCGCCGACTGGCCAAATTCGTAATCAAATTTGACGAATAGGAGCTCGTTTTACTCCGCTTTCATCTGCTCGGCGGCAGGCACTTTAGGCAGTCCCGGCATCAGCATAGTTGATCCGCTAACCGCTACGATAAAGCCGGCTCCCCCGCGTATCTCAAGTGCGCTAACTTCGAAGCTAAAGCCCTTGGGCCTTCCTAGCAGCTTGGCGTCCGAGCTAAAGCTATACTGCGTTTTTGCGACGCAAACTGGCATACTCTCAAAGCCTAGACGCGAAATCTCGGCCAGATCAGCCTGCGCGCGCGGGCTAAAGACGACGTCTTTGGCGCCGTAAATTTTAGTCGCGATCTTTTCGATCTTGGTTTTTACGGAGTCGCTTGCATCGTAGGTGAAGTTTATCTCGCGAGCCGGTTTTTCGCAGATTTGCGCGACTTTTTTAGCTAGATCCTCTGTTCCGGCGCTTCCTTTTAAAAAGCCCTCGCACAGGCTAAACTCAGCTCCCGACTCCTCGCAAAGAGCACGCACGTGAGCGATCTCCTCGTCCGTATCGGTCGCGAATTTATTTAGCGCGACGATGACGTTTTGATTGAAATTTTTTAGATTTTCTATGTGGGCTTTTAGGTTTTCGCCGCCTAGCTTTAGCGCGTCTAAATTTGGCTGCGAGATGCCGTCTTTATCGCATCCGCCGTTGTATTTTAGCGAGCGGATGGTACTTACTAGCACGACGCATTTTGGCGCGAGATTTGCAGTGCGACACTTGATATCGAGGAACTTTTGCGCTCCAAGCTCAGCACCAAATCCCGCCTCGGTCACGACATAGTCGGCTAAATTTAGCGCAGTTTTAGTCGCGATCACGCTGTTGCAGCCGTGCGCGATGTTTGCAAACGGTCCGCCGTGGATGAGCACCGGCGTGCCTTCTAGCGTTTGCACGAGGTTTGGTTTTATCGCCTCTTTTAGCAGGACGCAGACGGCGTCGGCGCAGTTTAGGGATTTTGCGCGCACGAGGCCGCCCTCTTTATCGTAGGCGACGACGATGTTTTCTACGCGCTCTTTTAGATTTTTTAGGTCGGTCGCGAGGCATAGTATCGCCATTATTTCGCTAGCGGCGGTGATTACGAACCCGTCCTTGCGGGTAAATTTATTGCTCTTTTCAAGGCCGATTTCTATCTCTCTTAGCGAGCGGTCGTTCATATCCATGCAGCGTTTGAAAACGACGCGCGCAGGGTCGATATTTAGGGCGTTGCCGTGGTGGATGTGGTTATCTAGCATCGCCGCGATGAGGTTGTTTGCCGAGGTGATAGCGTGAAAGTCGCCGTTAAAGTGCAGGTTGATATCCTCGCTCGGCGTCACCTGCGAGTAGCCGCCGCCCGTCGCTCCGCCCTTTATACCAAAAACCGGCCCCAGGCTCGGCTCTCTAAGCGCGGCGCACACGCGTTTGCCGATACGCGCTAAGCCGTCTGATAGTCCCACGGTCACGGTCGTTTTGCCCTCGCCGTACGGGGTCGGATTGGTCGCGGTAACTAGGATGAGGTTTGCGCCCGTCGCGTTACCTAGTCGCGGCTCGATCTTGGCTTTTAACTTGCCGAAGGTATCTAGCGCTTCCTCGCCTAGCCCCAGTTTTGCGCCGATTTTTACGATATTTTGCGGCTTTGCGCTCGCTTCTATTTCTCTGTCGCTTAGCATCGTCTTTCCTTAAGAATTTGATTTAAAATGATTTTGTAATTTTACCTCGCAAATGCGAAAAATCTCATTAAATTTTAGCCGCTCGTAATCAAATTTGGGCTAAATTTGAAATTAAAATCAGCAAAGGGGCGACGATGAAGGCGGTGAATGTTTTGCTGTTTGAGGGATTTACGACGATGGACGCGCTAGGACCCGCCGAGGCGCTATCTAGGGCGCTGGAAGGCGAGCGAAAGTGCTACGAGATAGAGTATTTCTCGGCTACTGGCGGACTCGTGGGCAGTAGTACGAATGCTAAAATTTGGACGCGAAAGCTAAGCGAGATAGCAAAATTTGACGTCTTACTCGTGCCAGGCGGTTTTGCAGCTAGGGAGCTTGCGCATGAGGGCGAGTTTATCGCAGCTCTAGGCGAGCTAGCGCGTAGACACGAGTACGTGATCGCGGTATGTACGGGCTCGGTTTTGCTAGCTAAAACAGGGCTTTTGGACGGCATGGAGGCCACGAGTAACAAGCTATCTTGGCGGTGGGCTACCTCGGAGGTTCCTAGCGTGCGCTGGGTGCGTGCGGCCAGGTGGTGCGTTAGCGGGAAAATTTACACGAGCTCGGGCGTGAGTGCGGGTATCGACGAGGCTCTGGGTTTTATCGCCGATATGCACGGGCGAGACGAGGCGCAGAGGATTGCTCGGGCGATGGAGTATGTGTGGAATAGCGACAAAAATGCGGATCTGTTTTAAATTTTGGCTTGCGGCGAGTGCTAAAATTGAGCGCTAAATTTAAGCCTAGTCAAATTTCGAGGCACCGTGCCTAAAAGATGCGTGAAAAACGAATTTATAAAATTAGCCGTTTAAAAGCACGGGTATAAAAAGAGCAAATTTAGTCTGATATTCGGAAGGCTTCCAAATTTACGGCAAAAAGCAAATAATCCAAAACAACGCAAATTTTACTGCCAAAAATCGCGAATTTTATAAATTTAGCGGTTTTGGGCGATAGACTTATCGCTGTTTAGAGCGTCTTAAGCTTTTCGCGCACCAAGGCAACGTAAATCATCGCTAGCGTCGTCGCAAACCAGATGACGTAAGGTAAGCAAAAAACAAAAGGCTTTTCGTAGTAGTCGTATTGCACGCCGACGTTGCGGCCGATGTAGAGGTAAAATCCGCCCACGATAACAAGGTAAAGCATCACGGCAATGGCGTCGCAAACGCGAACTAGCTTGCTTAGCGGGCGCTTAGGTTCTGTTTTGATTACGTGATCGTTATTCATTTTTTCTCCTTTATTTTTGGGAAATGTTATCATAATTAGCGTAAAATTTTGATGATTTATATCAAAAACTTGCTTTTAAAATTCAAATCAAAAGTCTGCGATAAAATTTAAGACGAAATTTAACCAAAATTCGTGTAAAATCTATCCAAAAAGCAAGTAAAAATGATAAGTAAACGGGTGCGGCGTATGGGCGATAGAGTACGTCTGGAGTAGCGACAAAGACGCGGATCTGTTTTAAATTTTAGCTTGCGGCGGTTGCTAAAATTGAGCGCAAAATTTAAGCCGAGTCAAATTTACCGCACCGCGCGCCAAAATCGTAAGTTTTAAAACAAACGGCTCGTATCCTGCCCCGCTACCACAGCTTTAGGCAGACTTGCCCTATTATGACGGCGATGGGAGCTCCGTTTATGTCGTAGGTGTTGCTAGAGTTTGAACCAAAATCGGGCTTGACGACATTGCCTTGTATCACCCAAGTGTTGCTTGAGTTTGCGCCGTATTTGGGTTTTATTTTTCTCCCGTCAAACTCAAAGGTATTAGAGGAGTTGGCTCCAGTTTTAGGCTTTAGCACGCCGCCGTCAAATTCAAAAGTATTGTGCGTAGTTGCGCCGTATTTGGGCTTTAGCTCGTTGCCCTCGTATACCCAAGTGCCGTTTCCCGCAGACCTTCCGTCCCAGTTGATTTTGGGCATTTTATCCTCCTAAAATGAGTTATAATCAATCATTTTGCGCGGCTTGCTTCTTTTGCTTTTACGGCTTCGTAAATTTCATCCGCGTTCGTCAAATTTGCGTCCAAAAACTCCTGCGCCTTTTTGAGAGTGCGTGCGCCCATGATACCGTCGGCCTTAACGCCGATAGCTTTTTGCACGTATAAAATTTTCTCTTTTTGCGTCATCTGCGGCGCTGTTTTGGCTACGGCGGTAGAGTTTGCTTCGCGCTCTTGGTCGCTAGAGCTCTCAAATTTAGCCGTTATCTCGCGAAATTTGGCCTCCAGGCTGCGCGACGCCTCAAAGCGCTCGTCAAGCTGCATAAGAGTCGGAGCGTAACCAAAGCCAGATATCGCGCCGTAGATCGCGCCAGCTGCTCCAAAGCCCGCTAAAATTTTAAAAAACAGAGCAAAAGCCTCTTTGTTTCGCATGCTTTGGCGGTACTCTTTGGGTACGCAGCTACGGCGAATCAGCGTAACCAGCGCGCTAAGAGGCGCCAAGACGCACAAAGCAACGCCCGCGCAAAGGGCCAAAAATATAAGCGTATAAATAGGCGCCATGATGTAGCGCTCGGCTAAATTTTCGCCCAAAAATCCTGCCGTAAAAACTAGCGCAATCAGCCAAAACGCCGAGCCTAGCCCGAACCAAACCGCAGGCGAGTAAACGGGAGAGATTTTATCCAGGCATTTTTTCATCGTTTCGCCCAGTTTGCTCGCCGCGCCCCTTGAGACATAGCCGTCGCAGGCCTCTATCACGGCGTTTGCGGCCTCGGTTTGCGCGCCGTCCGTTTTAGCGATACGCTTTAGCGCGGAGTCTAGAGCGGGCTGCGAGCAGTAGCGCGTGAAAAATTTAAACGCCTCGCGTCTAGTTATCTTGCCGTCTGCATCGATCTTTTCTAGCATAGATATCTCGTCGGCGAAAAGATCATCGAAAAATGGCGGCCTGATAAAGGCGTAGGGCGGGTTGCTAAAGCCCACCGCCTCGTACTCCTTGCCTAGCAGGATAAAATTTAGCCGCGTTATTGCGCTAGAGCCCACGTAAGAAAACAGATGCAAGCTCTCGTCTCCGCTCTCTTCGTCTTGATAAAACGGTATCGTTTGCGAGAGAAATTTGCAGGTGCGAGCGCATAAAAAGTCTAAAAGCTCGTCGGCGTAGGCGTGCGATTTTATGCGTAAATTTACGCTTGGTTTCGCGTAGGCGCCGATGTTTGCTACCGTGGTAAAGTATCCGTGTCCGCTACACTGGGCGCACTGCACGTAGCCGGACCCGCCGCATCCGCCGCACCTAACCGTGCCCGATCCCGAGCAGCCGTAGCAGGTGTTTGAGCCGCTGCCGCCGCATGACGAACAGCTCTCGTAGCGATACGTCACGTAGGTGCTACCGTCTGAGTTATACTGCGTGTGAGGGCGATTTACGCCGCCGCTGCCTCCGCACGTGGAGCAGCTTTGTCGTCCGCGTCCGCCGCAGCTAGAGCAGGTTTTTTTACCTCGTCCGCCGCACTCGCCGCAGCGCGTCTGCCCGTCGCCGCCGCAGCTTCCGCAGCGCTCGCTCATGCTAAAGGGCTTAAAATCGTAATACCTAACCGCGCCGCCTGATTTTGCGACGGCCTCTTTTGCGTCTTGGCGTAGCTCGGTGAGTAAAATTTCACGCAGATCCGTGCTATCTCTAGCCTGCAGCAAGCACTCTCTGGCGTGATTTTCGTAGCCGCGCACGTCGTCGCCAAAGTGTATCTGCTCTTTTGCTCCGCCTGCGATCTTGCTCTCCTCGCGCTTGCCGTAAAACTCCCACGTCACGCTAGCTGTGGCTTCAAAATCAAAAATTTCGTGCGAAATTTCTACCAAATCCTCAGGCTTAGCTTGGTTGCCGTTTATTAGATTGCGTAGCCCTTTTAGAAACGGCTCGTGTAAACTTAGCTCGTCAAATTCGCTCATTTTAAATCCTAAATTTGATTTTGCGCGTCTAGCTTTGCGCGCTTTTTTATCTCGCTTAAAAACTCCGCTCCGCCGTCGCCAAAAGCTTCTCGCGGCACGGCGTAAAACATGGAGTTTGCGATGATAATGACGACGAAACTACCGACATAGCGGGCGTCGCTGATGACGTTATAAAAATATCTGCCCTCGCCGAATTTGCTTTTTTGCACGAAAAACCCATCCTCTAAGATCACGCTTTTTGGTCCGAATTCGCCGTAGTTTGCTTTATTTATCAGCGCGCGAGTAAGCAGCCAAGGCCGCAGCCCAGTAGCGTAAAGCAGAGTAAAAAACGCGGCCATCCACGATAGGTAGGCTAGATTTTCTACGCCGCTAAAACCGTAATCCCTAAGCAAGTCGCTAAGCTCCCTGAAGTAAAATTTGACGCACAAAAGCGTGATAAAAAACATGCCAAGAGCCGACGCCGTAAAGTCGCACATACGTATGTTTCGCATAAATTTATCGCCCTTATAAACAATCTTGCCCACCTCGCGCGTCATCGCTTTATACTCGGCGCTAGGCTTTATCTCAAATTCGGCTTTTAAATTTGACATTTGCTTCCTTTAAATTTTGATGAGATATTATCAAATTTGGCCTAAATTTACGCTATTTTTAAAATCGCCGCTAAAACGATAATTAAGCCCAAATTTAGTAAAATCGCCGCCAAGACGCGAGGTCGCGTAATACGTTAAAAGGCAAACTATGCAAAACTCAACCGCGTAAATTCCGCTAAATTTAAACCGAGTCAATCAATCAAAATTTAAATTTAATGGAGAAAACCATGAAAAGACGAGACTTTCTAAAACTAGGCGCGCTGGCGGCAGCTTCGGCGCAGGCAAAACAATTTGACGCGGCGGCGCAGGCGATATTTGACGAGCAGATGG
>CALIWP010000191.1 GCA_938046705.1 uncultured Campylobacter sp.
GCTTGGTTGCCTGATTTTTACAAACATTAGCGCTAAGGCCTTTTATCATTAGTGGCAGCATCACGTTTTTTTCGATATTCCACTCGCTTATCAAGCGGTAGTTTTGAAAAACTACGCCGATGCGCTGTCTTAGTTTGTCTATATTTTGCCCGCCAAGATTCATCATATCGGTTAGGCAGACGTTTAGCGAACCAGCACTTGGCTTTATCTCGCCGTAAAAAGATTTTAAAAGCGTCGATTTGCCGCTACCGCTTTGCCCGGTGATAAAAACGAAATCATTGGCGTAAATGTCAAATTTCGCGTCCGTTATGAGCTTTTCGCAGCCCTCGTATCCTAGGCAAAGCCCGCTTGCGCTAATTATTTTTTGCATCCGCCAAATACTCCTTTAACGCAAGATGCGCCTTTAAATTTTCAGCCGTAACGAGCGGCTTTTTTATAAAATATTCCGCGCCTTTTTCGCCGAGCAAAACATAACAGTGCTCGGGCGCGTTAAATGCGCCAAACGCGGCGCGAATCAAAATTTCGCCGTCTTTTTCGTATTTTTCCTCTAAATGCAAGAAAAAATCATCCTCTTTTATCGTTTGGTTGCTAAATTTGGCCGCAACCTTGCTCGCGTCGTAGCCGTTTTCAAATTTTAGCTCGCCTTGACCCGCCCTTGGCTCGCTTTGCTTTTCGCAGGTAAAGATAACGTCGTAAATATCTTTTTGGTGCCTTTTCCAGCGGTCTTCGTACTTGCTGCTTACTTTTAGGTCGCGGTTTTTATAAATTTGCACGTCGGCGTCGCTTAGATCTAAAATTTGCGCCAAAGTAAAGTCCGCATACTCGCGGCTATCGGTTCGCAGCTCAAATTTGCCGCCCGCTTTTAGCGTTCGTTCGCACTCCAGGGCAAATTTAGCCGACGCCACGCGTCTATGAGGAGCGTCATCCCAAGGCACCGGAAAATGAAGGAAAATTTTATCGATAAAATTTGACTCCACAAGCGACAAAAGCAGTCTCGCGTCGCAGTTTACGAGCATGACGTTGTTTAGATTTCGAGCTTTTGCCAGCTTTGCAACCTGCTCGAGCGAGGGCTTGTAAACCTCGATGCCGATAACTAGGGTATTTTGGTTATTTTCCGCCTGAAATAGCAAATGTCTACCTGAGCCAAATCCGATCTCGATAAATTTGCTCTCAAATTCGCTCTGATTTAAATTCTCAAGCAACTCGCCCACGCTAAAGATCGCCGAGTCTTTTTGCGTGAGGCGCGTATTTTTTACCGCGATAGCTTCGCTTAAAATTTGATCGCAATAAAGCTCTTTAAATTTAACCAAAGCATTTTGTAAAAGCCCTATTTTAGCGGGCTTTGTTAGCTTTTCTCCCTTTATGACCCAGTCGTTTTCGCGCTTTTTTAGCGTGATAAAAAACTCCTCGCTAGAGCTTTTGGTATAAATAAGGCTAACGCCCTGCCTGCCGCGAGCCTCCCACAAAAAGCTTATCTCGCCGCACTCTTTTGGAGTAAAATTTACGTTTTTAGCTATAAAATTGGGCATTATTCGACGGCTATCTCGGCTTTAGCAGAAGCGTCGGAGCTAATGCCGTATTCATCTACGGCGATAACTTTGTAGCTGTATTTTTGCCCGTAAGCAACGCTATTATCGACAAATTCGTTGCCCGTTATATTTGTAAATTTCTGCTCGCTTCCGCCGCCGTCTCTTATAACGGTAAAGCTTCTAGCCTTATCAGAGGCGTTCCACGTGAGCTTAACCGCCGTGCTGTCGGCTACGATAGATGATACGACCGGCGCATCGATAGCACCTAGCGTCATACCGATGATAGGCTCGCTAGGCTTTTTAGACTCTAAGCCGTCTTTATCGACGATGGTGATTTTATAGTATCTAGTCGCGCCGTTTTCGTTTATGAGATCCTCGTAGCTGTTTGACGTGGTTTTAACGAGATAAGTGTAGGGCATAAATTTGCTTGACGCGCTATAAATTTTATAGTAGGCAAAGTCGTCGCTAGCCACGCTGTCCCACGTCAAAATAATCTTTTTAGGCACGTTTTGAGTTGCCTGAGCATTTACGACTTCACTTGGCAGCTGCTTTGTCGTTGAGTCTACGATCTCGCTAGGTTTTGAGATCGTGCCGCTAGTAGTTTTTACGAAAACTCTATATTTGTAGCTTTTGCCGGACTTTACGTCGTCATCGATATACTCGGCATTTAACCTGCCTTTTACCTCGGCGATTTGTCTCCAGTTTTCTTTATTTATATCGGCTTTTTCGATGATATAAGACGCCGTGCGAAGGTCCGGATGTGGCCTCCAGATGAGTTTCACGCGCTCTGGTAAATTCGTAAGCGCTCTAACGAAAGGCACGGAGTCCATAAGAGGCTTAGTCGTCGCGCTAACAACGATGCCTTGATTTGAGACTTGCTTGCTCTCGTTATACGTCCTCATCTCGTACGAATATGTGGTCTCGGGAGCTAAATTTGCATCCACGTAATGGCTGGCAAAGCGGTCTTTTATGTCAGCTACGACCTTCATTTTGCCGTTATTTTCGTTTGGATTTGAGCGGTATAGATAGTAGCCTGCGACGTTTGAGGTCGGAGTCGGCGTCCACTCAAAGCCCACTTCGGTCATATCGCTGATGGTTTTTAGGCTCTGGACGGTAGGCAAATTCGCATTTACTTGCGCAGGCCCGCTAGAGGATACGCATCCACTCATCACAATGGCTAAAGAGCTCGCTAAGCCCCATAAAATCAATCTTTTCATCTATATTCTCCTTGCTAAATTTGCTAAGTAAAATTTCACTAAAATCATCCCAGACAGGTGCTACGAAGCTCATTTGCTCTCCAGAGCCCGGATGCGCGAAATACAGCCCGTAGGCGTGAAGCATTACTCGGCCGATTTTATCCTTTTCGCTCTTAAAACCGTATAAAGCATCGCCCAAAATATGGCGGTTTAGGCTAGCTAGATGCACTCTGATCTGATGAGTCCTGCCTGTAAAAAGTTTTGCCGCGATCAAATTTACGCCCGCGTTTTTACTCTGCACGGGGCCGTCAAATTCGCTAAAAAGCAAATTCACAAAGGCGCTTTTCGCCGCGCGGCCGCTTGAAACTATCGCCTTTTTTAGGCGGTTAGCGGGATTTCGTCCGATAGCTCGCTCGACGATGCAGTTTTGCTTGAGCGGCAGATCGGTTAGCGCTAGATAAATGCGCCCCATGCTTTTGTCGCTTAGCTGGCTTGAAAGCGCGGCGTGAGCGGCGTTATTTTTAGCTACGACGATAGCTCCGCTAGTGCCTTTATCTAGCCTGTGAACGATACCCGCTCTACTTTGCCCGCTTAAATTTGATAGCAAAAATCCCTTTGCCCCCAGCCAGTCCACAAGCGTAGGCTCCTTGACGCTGGGGGCGGGATGAACGACTAAATTTGCGGGCTTATTTAGCACGAGCAAATCCTCATCCTCGTAAATGATCGGCACTTCAAATTCCGCTTCAAATTTAGCCCTATCAGGCTCGCTTTGCTCAAATTTGATCCTCAAAACATCGCCCAAATTTAGCTTTGCAGAAGGCTTATTTAGCGGCTTGCCGTTTAGGCTAACCGACCCGCTTTTTATCAAATTTAGCGCTTGGTTTCTAGCGACGTTTAGCTCAGCGGCCAAAAACGTATCCGCCCTCGTCTGCGCGCAGTCTAAAATTTTGATCTCTTTTTCCGTCATTTTTAGATTTGTTTCCTTTAAAATGCTATAATCGCTCAAAAAAGGCAAATTTTTGATAAGACTCGATAGGCGAATTTTAACCCATTTTGACTTCGTTCAGCCGTTTTTGATACTTCCTATTATTATTTTATCATACATTTTGGTTTCTGAGGCAAATTCTATCCTAGCCGGCAAGCAGCTTGTATATTTTGGCGTCGGTCTAGCATTGTTTTTGTTTTTCTTTTTGCTTCCTATTCGCAAGATCGCCTGGCTCATACCGCTATTTTATTGGATTTGCATCGTTTTGCTTATTAGCGTAGATTTGTTCGGTACGAGTAAACTGGGCGCAAAAAGATGGCTTGAGTTTCCTTTTATCCACTTTACGCTTCAGCCCTCTGAAATCATGAAACCGGCGCTTCTTTTGATGCTAGGCTACCTCATTAAACAACGCCCGCCAGAGGAAAACGGCTACGATCTTAAGGACTTTTTACGCCTTAGCCTTTATATCCTTTTGCCTTTCGTACTGATTTTAAAAGAGCCCGATCTGGGCACCGCTTTGATACTGCTCATCGTGGGCTACGCCGTGCTTTTTATCATCGGGGTAAATAAAAAAATTTGGGTCGTGATATTTGCCGGGGTTTTACTTTCTGCGCCCGTGATTTACGAAAATTTACACGATTATCAAAAAAAGCGCATTACCGATTTTTTAAGCGAAGAGTCTAACTATCACGTACGCCAGAGCATCATCGCTATCGGCAGCGGCGGACTAAAGGGCAAGCCAAAAGACGAGGCGACGCAGACGCACTTTAAATTTTTGCCGATTTCTACTAGCGATTTTATTTTCGCGTACACGATAGAGCGATACGGATTTTACGGAGGGCTCGCGCTACTTAGTTTTTACGGCGCGCTGATAGCTCATCTGCTCAGCCTAAACTACGGGCTAAAGGATGATTATTTTACGCAGACGATGGCGTCGGGGATCGGGGTGCTTATTTTTATTTACGTGAGTATAAATATCATGATGACGATCGGTTTTGCGCCTGTGGTGGGCATTCCGCTGCCGTTTTACAGTTACGGCGGCAGTAGCTTCGTTACTTTTATGTGCCTTTTTGGGATTTTGCAAAATTTGCTCGCGTTTAGGTTTGATCCGACGTATAGATTGGTTAAATTTAAAATTTAAACATAAAAACTTTACTAAATACATACGTGAATTTTGATTGAAATAATTTTCAATCAAATCCCAAATAGAATTTGAAGTTTTGAAATATTAACCGCATTTGTTGTTAGGTCATTTTATTAACGACGTTTTTTTGACAGCCTGCCCCGATCATAGAGGCACATACCTACAAACGCTTTATATGTACCGAATAAACTTACAAAATAATAAGACGATGCACTTTAAAGCATTTGATAAAGACAAAGATGAATTGAAGTGGTGGGTTCACCAGGACTCGAACCTGGGACCATCCGGTTATGAGCCGGATGCTCTAACCAACTGAGCTATGAACCCACAGTTGAAGTGAGGTTGTGATTATAGCAACGCAAAGCTTATTTACTGCTAAATTTTGATTTAAAAACGCAAAAATGTATAATACGCCAAATTTAATCCAAGGCGAGAGATGAACGAAAATTTAAACGATTTCATAGACGCATTTTTACTAGACGGTGGTGAGCAGAGCGAAAAGGCGCTAATCGCAGCGCTAAAAAAGGCCGAGTTTTTGGCTCCCGTACTCATAAATCAAGCCCTAGCAAAACCAGACGGTAGCGCAGTTTACGAAGAAGAGGGCTCGAATATTAAATTTGTCCTACTAGAAGACGAGGAGAGCGGGCTTAGCTATTTCCCGGCGTTTTCTAGCAGGGGCGAGATGATGAGATGGCGAAACGACGCCGAGCAGGAGGCGATAAATCTGCGGCTAAAAGACTACGCCGCTATGCTAGAAAGCGCTGAGGGCAAATACGCCGGAGTCGTGATAGACGCGTTTTCGCATAGTTTGATTTTAGATCTTGCAAAGCTCAAAGCGATCTGCGCTGAGTAAAATTTGATCAAAAAATAGCAGGTCTACTCAGTAAAATTTAAAGATAGTACCGCACGCAACCGCAAATTTGAGGGGAGAAAATGGATAAATTTAGAGAAAAATATATCGCGCTTCAAAAGGCGTTTTGGGACTCAGTCGGCGGCGCGGCGAGCATTTTGGCGCTATTTGAGTTCAAAGACGAGCTCGAAAAATGCGATGAAAAAGAGGCAAAGCTCGTGCTAGTGGACGTTTATGAGTTGCTGGGGCTTAAAAAGAGCGCTTGCGAGCTTTTAGCCAAAATTTGCGATCCGAAGGACAGAAAACAGCTCAAAAAGCTCGGCTATCTGAAGCAGTATGCGCAAAACGGCGACGCGGGAGCGATAAAGCGTCCCAAAACCGCGAGCGAAGCGGCGCGCCAAAGCAAAAAGCTAAAAAGCCTGCCTCATTTTCGCTACCACCCGGATCCCTTTAAAACGGGCGTATTCAAGGATGACGCGAGCGTGGTTTGCGAGTGCTGCGAGCAGGCGACTGGACGTGTATTATTGCGGTAACGTTTACAGCGTGGAGGACGTGAACTACCTCTGTCCGCACTGCATCGCTAGCGGTACGGCTGCGGCAAAATTTGACGCCAGTTTTATCCAGGACGCAGATCCTCTCCCGCCTAGCACTTCGGACGCGCAGGCTAAAACCGAGGAGCTGTTTCAAAGGACGCCTGGGTATTTTAGCTGGCAGGGAGAGCACTGGCTTGCTTGCTGCGGCGATTACTGCGAGTTTTTAGGCGACGTGGGCACGAAGGAACTGCAGGATTTGGGCATAGCAGAGGAGGCGTTTGCAGACTACGCCTTGTGCGGGGAATTTGCGGTAGAGGACGTGCGTGATTACCTCGTCGCGGGCGGCGATATGGCGGGCTATTTGTTTCGCTGCATCCGCTGCGGCAAGTATAAAATTTATGTCGATGCGAGCTAATTTTGAGGCAAAATTTGACAAATTTTACTCGCCTAGACCCGCATCTTGAAAATGTAAAATTTGCATTAGTTAAATTTTACGTTATTTTGCTTTTATGTTGAGGGGTTTTAAACTACGCTTTTCTTCGCAGTTATGAGTGTAACGACGCAAAGGAGCCCCATTTTTATATCCACTTTTCCTTTCTTTGGGAGAGGAAGGAGTTTCTACTTACGGTCTGCTTGCAGCTACGAGCGAAGCGAAGTAGAGCGTCGCCTTCC
>CALIWP010000192.1 GCA_938046705.1 uncultured Campylobacter sp.
AAAGACTCGTTAGGATGTACCTTAATACCAGGCAACGTCCTCACCACCTTTCAATATAAAATAGACGGCGATTATAGTTTAAATTTGATAAATTTAAGCTTTGCTCGCCGTCCGGGCTTTAAATTTAGCCTTTTAGTATATGCTCCGCCGCTATCATCGCCGAGCTGATACAATCGGGCGTCGAGCAGCTAGTAAG
This sequence comes from uncultured Campylobacter sp., assembly GCA_938046705.1. Next base: position 197 of record CALIWP010000192.1, read on the forward strand.
CCTCGTATATCCGTGCACGCCACCCGTCGCCTCGCCTACGGCGTATAAATTTTTAATAGGCTTGTTATCGTTTATATTAAGGACTTCAAAGTTTAAATTTACCCTCACGCCGCCCGGAGTATAGCTGATGCCGGGAGCCCCGAGTATCGCATAAAACGGCGCTTTTTCTATCGGAGCGACTTTGCTTAAATCTTTTTTAAAGTCGGTATCGGTTTTGGCGGCGACGCTTTCGTTATACCGCTTTATTTCCTCTTTTAAAATTTGCGCGTTTAGCTTAAAGTCCGCAGCTAGCTCGTCTAAGCTCTCAAATTTTTTCATCTTGCCCGTTTCTATAAATTTTTGCAGCCTCTTTGGATCGTGGCTGGAGGCAAAGCCAGTTGCGTCAAAGATTATCGTCGGAAACATATCGCTTTCGTTTTTTTGCATATTTTCTAAAATATTATCGGACAAGGTCTGCCTGTCGCCGTCCTCGTTCATAAATCTCTTTGAGTTTTTGCCGTCTACCGCGATAGCAAATATCAAATCCTCCGTCGGGATACCGAACGAATAGCGTCCCAGGCTAACCTGCACCGGCATCGCGCCCACTCTTACCATCGTTTTTAGTGCGCCAGCCGTCGCACCTGGATTTGACGGCGTGGATGCTAGAGAGAGTCTTGGGTTTTGCGCCGCTTTAAAGGCTTTATCCGCCGAAAATCCGCCGCTTGCAAAAATCACGGCCTTTTTAGCTTTATAAAATTTAACGTCTCCGGAAACGTTTTGCGCGTCGTCGTCGGCCAGATTTTTATCAAATTTATACTCCTCTCTCACCTTTAGCCCTATCGCCGCGCCGTTTTTATCCAGCACGATTTCATCGACTTTTACTCGCTTTAGCGTCTTGCCGCCCTTGCTTTCAAAGTGTGAATTTAGCGCCTGCACGCACGCTCCGCCACCACCCACGGTCTCTAGGCTTCTTGCTACGCTATGTCCGCCCAGATGCTTTAGCTTTTCGGCGTATTGCACGCCTCTTGCTTTGACGAATTCATAAGCTCTTTTTGAGTTCTCAGCGATCCTGTAGGACTGCTCTATGTAGTTAAAGCCCTTGCCCGCCTTATTTAGATCTTTTACGAAAAGCTCGATAGAGTCTTTGATACCGGCTTTTTCTTGCTGCTCGGTGCCTACGCAGGCAATATCAAGC
>CALIWP010000193.1 GCA_938046705.1 uncultured Campylobacter sp.
AAGCTTGGATAATCCATTAAAAAAGAGGTCATCACGACATATTTTTTAGCAAATCTGCAAAGCTTTTTTATATCAAAAAGTCCAACTGAGCGTGATGCTAGCACGATGTCGTGTTTTGGTAAGTCTTTTATGCTTTGCTCATCGCTCCAGTCTTTTTGGATGAAATTTATATTTTTCGCTCCAGCCTCTTTTGCATTTTTTTTAGCGTATTCAAGCATTTTTGCAAACGGATCTAGCGCGCTAACGCTCTTTGCTAGCTTTGCAAGTGGCACGCTAAGCCTTGCTTGACCATACCCCACATCAAGCACGCTATCATCTTTTGTGATAGGCAAATTTGAAAGTAAATTTAGCCGCCAAAGCAAGCGGTTAAATTTAAAGAAAGTCTCTCTCGTCCGTCAAATTTGGACGAGAGAAATTTGCGCCCTACTCGGCGCTTTGGGCAGCTTCCGCGCTAGACTCGACCTCATCGCTAAAGTCAGCCAAGCTTAGGCGTTTTAGCTGGCGGTAGCGTCTTTGCGCGTCGGCCTTGTTTTTAGCCAGCAGCTCGTCCGCGTGCTGCGGGTTGGTTTTCTTAAGCGAGTTGTAGCGAACCTCGTTTAGCAAAAACTCCTCGTAAAGCGACCAATCCGGCTCTTTTGAGGTCATTTTGAGCGGATTTTTGCCCTCTTTGATTAGGCGCGGATCGTAGACGTAGGTCGGCCAGTAGCCGCATTTGGTCGCTAGCTCGCCTTGACCGCCGGAGTAGGCCATGCCGCCTTTTATACCGTGCGCGATACACGGCGAATACGCTATCACAAGGCTAGGTCCGTCGTAGGCTTCGGCTGCGGCGATGGCTTTTATCGTATTTGCTTGGCTCGCGTTTGAGTTGATTTGAGCTACGAAGATATTTCCGTAGGTCATCGCGATGTAGCCTAGATCTTTTTTCTGCATCGGTTTGCCAGAGGCCGTAAACTGCGCTATGGAGCCCGCGCGACTTGATTTTGAGCTTTGACCGCCGGTGTTTGAGTAGACTTCGGTGTCAAGTACGAGCACATTTACGTTCTCACCGCTAGCTAGCACGTGGTCAAGTCCGCCAAAGCCGATGTCGTACGCCCAGCCGTCGCCGCCGATGATCCACTGGGACTTTTTGACGAGGTATCTTTTTAGCTCTAAAATTTCTTTTACGCCCTCTACGCTTAAATTTTGCTCCAAAAGAGGGATCAAAATTTTAGCGATTTGCGTCGTTTTCTCGCCGTCGTTTTTATGCGCGATCCAGTCGGAGTATAGCGCGGCTAGGGCATTTGGCGCGGCGTCTTTGGTGCGTAGCATGACGTCTTCGATACGGTGGCGCAGCGTCTCTACCGCGACGTTCATACCCATGCCAAACTCCGCGTTATCCTCAAACAGCGAGTTCGCCCACGCTACGCCCTTGCCCTCTTTGTTCGTCGTATAAGGCGTCGAAGGCGCGCTACCGCCGTAGATCGAGCTACATCCGGTGGCGTTTGCCACGATCATACGGTCGCCGAACAGTCTCGTAACAAGCCCGATATAAGGCGTCTCGCCGCAACCCGGGCACGCGCCGTGAAACTCAAACAGCGGCTGCGCAAAACCCACGCCCTTGACGCTATCTTTGCTCATCAGGTCGTCTTTGTAGGTTACCTTTTTAAATAAATAATCGGCGTTTTCCTGCTCGTGCCGCTCCATCTCCTCGGCTAGCGGCACCATGACGAGCGATTTTTCCTTGCTCGGGCAAATTTGAGCGCACAGCTCGCAGCCGGTGCAGTCAAGCGGGCTTACTTGGATTTTATATTTTAGCCCTT
>CALIWP010000194.1 GCA_938046705.1 uncultured Campylobacter sp.
GGCTGCTTATTTTTCATAAAGATTTTTCTCTGCGAAGGAGTTTTGCTGACGTATAGCGCAATATTTTTTAAAGACTCTGGATTGCAAGTAAACCACTCGTCGTTAAATTTCTTGCCCAAACCCTGCTTGAAAGCAGCTATTTCTTTTTTGGTCATTTCATCCAGTATCTCGTATATAAAACTACGAGAGTTGAGAGCGTATTTTCCAAGATCCATATTTAAGCCCTTTGTGAATTGAATTTGTGTGACAACATTATTTAACCACAAAGGGTTTAAATATCCGCTTAACAATGAAAATCAAGGAGAAAGGAGCAATAAGTGATAAAGAAATACTTTACCGATAACTGCATAAGTATAAGGCAGTGGGCAAAAAAACACGATCTCAGCGAGCGTACTACCTATATGGTAATAAACGGCGAGGTGCTAGGCGAGAAAAACCATGCGACTTCAAGGAAAGTGTTTGAGGCGCTTTTGTCCGAGGGCATAATCAAAGAGCTTCCGAGTGCCCTAAAAAGCGAGCGAGAAGAGAGCAAGGCCAGCTAAATGATATACGTCGAGACCGCTGCGGCTGCTGAGATTTTTAATATCCATTTGGATACTTTAAAAAAATCTGCTGGCCGTAACTCCAAAAAATACCCGTTCGTCCGCATAGAGGGCGCGGGCGCGAGAAGCCGCGGGGGCGTAAAGCTGCTGTTTGCTGTGGAGATCGCCGGTGTCGATGCGGCGATAAATAGCGGAAAAATAGATAAAGATATAGACGTATACTTGCCAGATAACGCACAAGAGTGCGGATATAGAGCCGTGAAATTTAGCGAATTTTCACGGGCGGATGAGGCCTTTAGGGTAAATTTGGGAAATAACGCATCCGTCCGTCCGTTAAAGTTCGTTAAAGGAGAAGAGTATGGAAGCGGGCGAGATAATAATGCTGCTATCGCTAACGATCTTGTTAGTAGGCGCGATAGGAGCCGTGGGGCTAGTGGTGCTTGGGATACTGGCGCAAGTCAAGGAAATGAGGAAGTAAACGCCGTTTATACGGTCTCTAACCTAGAGGAGTTAAAAAGTGGAAGTATTGGTTTGGATCATAGCGGCGACCTTGCTGCTGGGCGGAAAAATAAAAATCTCGACGCCGTCGCTAATCGTGATCTGCGCCACTATAGTTCTAGTGAAGATAATAGAGCGGCTCTAGCTCGCAAAGCCCTAGATAAGTCAGAAGTCCTAGGCTACGCCAAGCTATACGGCGTAAAGGCTGCGGCGCAGGCTTTCGGAGCCAAAGAAAAGAGCATATACCGCTGGCAAAAAGAGTTTGCCCAAAAAGGCGGCGAGGCCCTGGAAGATAAAAGAGGCGGGACGTCGAAAGCTAACGTAAAAATGATAAAGGACGCGATACTATCCATCGGAACGGCGCAAAAGACCAGCTGGTGGATGGAATACTGCCGCAGATACGCGCTATCTAAGGGGCTAAATTTCGATATGTTCGCGCCCCTTAGCGCCGATATTAGCCGCTCGACCTTTTTGCGCCACGCTTCAAATATAGCCAGCAAGGACTACGAGGTGAGAGCCTACCTGCGCGGAGGCCTTGACGTGGTAGCTACCAATATCGCTATGAGTAGAGACTACCTAAAAATCAACGAAGAGTGGCAGGTGGACGCTACGAATTTCGACTTTATGTGTCTTGACGAAAACGGCGAGCAAAAAAGATATACGGCCGTGGGCTTTGTCGATACCGCAAGCGGCAGGATGGTGTACGACCTGTGCGACAGTCCTAACGGATACGCCAACGTGCGCCTGCTAAAAAGAGCCCTAAAAAAGATGGGCAGACCGGGCTACATAAAAGGTGACAATGGCAAAGACTACGTAGGCGAGCATTTTCAGAGCGTATTAAAGCGACTTGGGATCGTTTACGTAAGATCGCCTAAATACGAGGGGCGAGCAAAAGGCAAGATAGAACGCGCTCACGGAGTGATGCAAAATTTCTTCGAGGGCTTGCCGGGCTTTTTGGGTCACGATGCGGGTCAAAGGATACAAAGAGAGGATCAGGCTCTAGAAAAGTCAAAAAGGCTAAGCGGAGTAAAGACCAATATCTCAAATCTGCTAACCAGAGAGCAGATGCAGGCTACGATAGAGGAATACTGCGAGAGAATGTTTGACTGGAGTGCGGAGTTTGAGCCGTTTATATTCGACGAGAGGACGTTTGGCGCTAGCGTGATCAGGACGCTGCAAGCCGAGGGCTTTAGCGTATGCGGCGTCAAGTATGTGAGCCTAGAGGTCTTTAGTCATATCAAAATAGGCGAGAAATGCGAGCTCATAGAGGATATCGACGATGCAAGCAAATTTTACGTCTACAAAGACGGACGGTATCTGTGCGAAGTCGTAAACGAAGAGATAGCAAGCTACACCGCCGAAGAGGTGCGTACGGCCAGAAAAGAATACGTGCGTAAATTTATAAATCCTACCAAGGCTTATATCAAGTATATCCGCTCGCTACAAAACGAGAAGGACGGATACTATAAGGCCGATGCCGAAAGAAGACTCAAAGAGGCAAGAAAAGGCAAGGCCGAGGTCATCAAAAAAGACGAGGCCAAGGTGGTGAGCAAGATAGAGCAAGAGGCCTCCGTAGGCAACAACGTCATCTACCTACCCGATCCCGCGGACGCGATAAAAAGCCTAGAGGGATAAAAAAATAAGATATTTGCGAACACTTGTTTGAAAAGCTCGATATATAGGGCTTTTGGGGCGGTGCAAGTGTTCGCATATGTTTTATTTTTAAATGCGAACACTAAAAAAAGGAGTCAAAAATGGACTTAAAAACGCAGTTTGAAGAGTATCAAAGATCGGGCGGCAGCTATAGAAAGCTTGCCGAAATTCTTGGCGAAAAAAACCATACCTACGTGACGCTTGCGATCAACGGATGGGGTGATTATAAGCTTTCAAGCGAGAGAAAGGCTGAGGTAGAGGAGAAGATAGCGGCGTTTTTTAACTCAAAGCAGTTAAAAATCAGCTCGAAATACGACGAAATTTGCGAGAAAGCCGACATCATCCCGTTTAATAATACCATAACGGTCATCGCAAGCGTCATAAAGGCCGTGCGCCAAAAGGCTCTGATGAAAATCACTGCCAAAAGCGGCACGGGCAAGACTACGGCACTAAGAGCCGTATGCGCTGCTATGCCTCAAAGCGTGATGATAACCGCATACGACGGCATAAGCAAAAAGGAGATACTAGAGGAGTTAGCGGAAAGTATAGGCGCCAAACCTACCTCAAGATCGCAACAACATCTGATGAAAGCCATAAAAGAGCAGCTAAGCAAAGGCGGCAAGGTGATCGTGATAGACGAGGCGAATTTCTTAAGCGAAAAGAGCTTGGAGCAGATCCGCCACATACAAGACTGCGCGCTATGTCCTATCGTGCTAGCGGGCACCGAGGCGCTAGACCTGCAAATAGCCCGCTCTCACGAGCAAGTAGAAACCAGGATCAGAAAGCCCGCTCACGCGCTAAGTAATTTCGGCGAAAACGAAGTGATAATGCTTTTTGAAAAAAGCGGAGTAATGATCTCAAGCGAAGAAGCGGCTATGGTTTGGAAAAAGTGTAGAAACCTACGCGAGGTCAAATACGCGCTGGAAGACCTACTGGAGCTTTACGGCGGAGATACTAAAAAACTAAAGGACGTGCTATGAGAACGCAAACGACGCAAGCAAAAAGGCTGGAGGAGTTTATGGATAAGATGAGGGAGAAGGGATTTGAAATGAGAATAAACGCTAAAGGCAACGTGTGGGGCATCAGGCGCGGCAACGGCTACCAAGCCGCAAGGGACATGATAAGGGGCAAAAAGGCCTACTACTCGAGGGATTATTTTAGGCAAGTAGGCGCACTGATCATGGAAAAAACCAGCCTAAGAGTCGTCGATACGGCGGCTTAGATTTGATTTTTCGGGAGCTCTGCGGAGCTTCCTATAAAGTTAAATTTGAAGAAAGGAGAATGAGTGAAACAAACGATGAGATTAGTCTACGTCGCTACGCCTTACGCGGGATTAAACGTAAGCGATATAAATAGGCCTTTTGCCGCTAAAAAGCTTGCTATAGCCGAGTGTCAAAAGGTCATAAAAGCGGGCTATATACCTATAAGCCCGGTGCTAGCTTTCGGCGAGGTGTTCAATGAAAACACGGATAGAGACAAGGCTATAAACGCAGGGCTTGAACTGCTTAGCCACTGCTCTTATATCTATTTTTCAGATCATGCCGATGCTGCTAGATCGCAGGGCATGAAAATAGAGCGCGAATACGCTAACGAGCTAGGGGTTACCGAGCTCGATTTTTCGCAAAATCAAGCCTCGCAGGGGCTGTTTGAAGAATGCCTCTAGCATTCAAAAACCATAAAAAAGCCAAGGCGAATTTGACCGTTTGCACGGTCTACGGATACGTTTGCAAACTCAAATTTGCGATGAAATTTAAAATACTTGAAAGGAGAACATCAGATGATGAAAGCCGTGTCAATGTTAGCGGGTCTAAGCCTAGCGCTGGGCGATACGAGCGCGCTAGGCGGCTCGCCGACGCTAACGCCGGCCAAAGCAAGAAGAAATAAGGCAGCCTTTGTAAAAAGCGCGATAACCCCCGGCGCAAAACACAAAAGCCAAACGATAAGAGCGAACAGAAGAAAAGCAAAAACAAGGAGCAAAAGATGCCTAGACTAGACGAAAAAGGCTTTTGGGAAAACAAAAGCGGCGAATACGTTCACCCCGATATGGTGAGCGTAGATAAAAAGCTAGAGGACGAGCTAGTAGAAAAACTCATAAATAAGGCTAACGAGCTACATGAGACGATGAAAAAAATCAAAAAAGAGGCCTACGAAGAGTGCGAAAGCTTTGTGGATCTGCTTCGTCAAAAATACGGCCTTGATAGGCTGTCCTCAAGCAAGAGCGGAGCGGTAACTCTAAAGAGTTTTAACGGCACCAAAGAGGTTCAAATTTGCGTGCAAAAGCAAATAAGCTTCGATCAAAGGCTGGTGCTTGCAAAAGAAAAGATAGACGAATACCTGGACGAAAAGGTAGAGGGAGCAGACGCTGAGATACGCACTCTCATAACCCGCGCCTTTGACGTAAAAAACGGCAAAGTGGACGCAAAACAGATACTAAGCCTCAAGCAATACCCCATCGAGGCCGCTAAGTGGAAAGAGGCTATGGCTATGATAGACGAAGCTACCGAGATCGTAGGCTCAAAGAGCTATATACGCTTTAGGCAGCGCGCGGGAGACAAGATAGACGGCGAGGCGAATTTGATAGTGCTGGATTTTGCGGGGATAGAAAGAGATTAGGGGCGAAGATGGGAATGACGACGAGAGATAAAATAGAGGTCATGGATGCCTACGAAAAAGACGGAATACTGGAGTGTTGCCTCAAGGGCAGCATGGACTGGGAGCGGGTCGTCGAGCCTGTTTGGAACTGGGAAAAGTATGTATACCGCATCATCCCCAAAAAGCGCAAATTTGGGGAAGGCGATAAAGTGATAGAAAAAGATGCGCAAATGTTGATGCTAGATGAGAATAACGGCTATATATGGACGGTGAAAGGATATACAGAAGACGGGGGGATAGAGTTTAAGGGCGGCGCGATAATACCCGAACATCAAGTATGCGAAGAATACGTGAAGATAGATGACGCGCTTTGGTATTGGGAATACAAGGACTCGCAAGGAGACTACATTATGCTTTGCGTGGACGGTGTGCCGATTAGAACGAATAGAAGCGAGGCAATAAAAATTCGAGATGCTGCGAATTTTGAAAACGTAGATAATCTGCATCCGATTTATGCGTTGGGCTTTAGGCTACCGGACGACTAAATTTAAAGGGCCTTAAGCCCTTTAAAATACGTTTAATTCGATGTTAAACGTATTTTAAAAGGTTTAAATTTAAGGAAAAACAATGGCCATTTTATTATCAGTAAAGCCCAAATTTGCAGACATGATACTCGACGGCACAAAACGAGTAGAATACAGAAAGGCGTTAGCGTCCGTCGCTAACGACAGGATATTTTTGTACGCCACGGCGCCGATAAAAAAGGTAGTCGGCGAGGTAAAAGTAAAAAGAGCCGATAGATGCGAAAACAAAGAGGTGGTATGGGCTTGCTATTTGGACTGCTCGGGAATTACCAAAGAAGAATTCGACGAATATTTTAAGAATAAAAAATATGCCTCTTGGTATTTTTTAGAAGAACCTATCAGGTATAAAAAACCTCAAAATATAAGGTATTTCGGAGTAAAAAGCGCTCCTCGTAATTTCGTATATCTAAAGGATACAAATGCCTGAACTGGCTCCCGGTATCACAAAATACCAGCTCATACAAACACTAGCCAAATACGGCATAAACGGCATAATCGACGTTAAGCTTTTAAAATGGGCGAAGATAAACGGTATAAATTTGCATTTCGTCTTTTCTCACCCCGCCGCAAAGCAAATTTTCGAGTTCAACAAAGAAAATATCAAAGCTAAACTGCGCGAGTTTTGGGCGGATAACCTTGCCACGATCAAGGAGGCGGGAATCATGTTTCGCGACATAAGCTGCGAGGTAATATACCGCCTGCCGCGCGATACGCAAGCTATGCAAGAAGAAAAGAAGCCATACGAAGAGCTAAGTAACGGCAGCTTTGAGAACAGAGCCAAGGATCCGGCTATAAGACTAGGCTTTGAACGCATAAGAAAGCATATAATCGCCGATCTTGAAAGCGGCAAAAGCGTATATGCTGGGGATATAAGATGAGCGAAGCGATACGGCGCGGCTGGCACGTCGCGATGTGCTTTAGGGGTTTGCAAAGGGCTTTAGCCCTTGCCCGCAGCTTGGGCTTTGCTCAAGCAAGGAGTGAAAAATGACTAAAAACCAAGACGTATATAGAAAACAGCTGCTTTATAGGATACATACCAACTCCTTGCATAAGGAAATCAAGCGTAATCACGCGTGGCAAGACTGGCTAAGGCTGCGTTTCGGCGTCGAAAGCTCAAAGGATCTTAGTATCAGCGAGCTAAATTTGGCGCTTGATATACTGCTTGGCAACTTGCCCGATAGGCTTGATTTTAAGCCCGATACCTTGGGGCGAAATTTGGTTGCAAACGCGCGCATAGACGCAAACAAATCAAGCAAAAAACAAAGCGGCGAGGCGGATAAAAAGATAAGCCGCAAGCAGTTTAATCTCATCGCGGCTAAGGCAGCAGAGCTAAACATGGACGAGTTTTCTTTGATGAAATTTATAGCTAAGCAAACGCGCGTACTCGTGCCTAAAATAGATCTTTTGCCAAAGATAAGGCAAGAGGACGCCACAAAGATAATCACCGGGCTTGAAAAGATAATTAAATTTAAGAAAGATAAAGAGGTTAGGCGGTGATATGTCCTAAATGCGCCTTTGAAAAAACAAAGGTGATCAGCACCATAAAAAGCACCGTAAACGAAAGGTGGCGAAAGTGCCCGCAGTGTGGAGCCACATTCGTGACGGTTGAGATAGTAAAAATAGACGACGACTTAAAGAAATACGTAAAAGAAATTTTAAAGGAAGACGATGAGCGGTAACTACGACGGCACAAGGACGGATTTTATTCGTCCGCGGAGTAAAAATAGATTTGATTTTTTAAACGCTCCTAGTATCGACGAGCTTTGCGCTCTTGAAGATAGGCAAATTTTACTCCCCGGCTTTTTGTTAGAAAAAAGTATAAACATAGTTTGGGGTAGAAGCGGACTAGGTAAGACGTGGCTATGTTTCGCGCTAGCCAAGCACCTATCTAAAATGGGTTTTGAGAGCGTATACCTCGACGCCGATAACGGAGCCCAGCTCATAAAAGATAGAGGTTATGACCGCGTTATAAAAGAGCTTGACGGGTCTATGACCTACGTAAACGCAGATCTTATGGACGATGCCAAAAGCGGGATGAGCGATATTTTTAAATCCATCGAGGATAACGCGGAAAAAGGCTACGATAAAGCTCTTTTTATCCTAGATAGCCTCTCGTTTTTTCTGGGTGAAGACGTATACGACGAGGCAAAGATTCATAAACTCATAACCTTTTGTAAGCGCATAAGAAGAGCCGGCGGCACGCTCATCGTGATAGCTCACGCCACCAAGGCCGGTGGCAACATAAGAGGCAGCGGTTCGCTCATAAATAGCGTAGACGAAGTGTGGGAAGCTACGACTATGCCCTCAAAACAAGGCGAGTTAAATTTTATCCTAGAGCCTTATAAACGCCGTTTAAACGTCGAAAAATCAGCGTTTAATATCCGCTGCGGCGAATGCGCTTTAACGCAAACGGATCCCGCAAGTCTAGAAATCTCTCAAAAAGAGCTAGATAGAGCCGAAAATATCAAAGAGATTTTATCGAGCGGCCCGCTCAATCAAAACAAAATTTATAAGGGACTAGGCATCTCAAAAGGCGACCGCGCGACGCAAAGAGTGCTTGAACGATTTGAGGGCATATTTTGGCAAAGCTTTGAGGGGACGAATAAAAGTAAAAATTATGCTTTAATAGAGCAAGGATAAAAAATAAACAAATTTGCGAACACCTGAAATGAAAGCCTTTATTTCAGGGCTTTGGCGGTGTTGCAAGTGTTCGCAAATACCAAATTTTAATCTGCGAACACCCAAAAAATGCTAAAATACCACTATGAAAAATCTCACTAAAATTTTAACCATCCTTGCTTTTGTATTTAGCTTTGCTGGCGCTGATGTGTTGTTTGGTAAGGTTGTAAAGATCACAGATGGCGATACAATCACGGTGCTTGATGGACTAAGTGTGCAGCATAAGATCAGACTTTTTGGCATAGATGCCCCAGAAAAAAAGCAAGCTTATGGCAATGCCGCAAAACAGCATCTAAGCAATATGATAGTAGCTAAATTTGTAAAGATTGAATACGGCTCGAAGGACAGATATAAAAGGATATTAGGCACAGTATTTCTTGGCAATGAAGATATAAACGCAAAAATGGTTAAAGATGGCTTTGCTTGGGCGTTTGTGAGATACTCAAAAAGATATAAAAAAGAAGAATATGAAGCAAGGACGCATAGGCGTGGACTGTGGAGTGATACAAACGTCATCGCTCCTTGGGATTTTAGAAAGAAAAAATAGCTACTTCTTAAACACCTTTAAAACCTCATTTTCTAAATAATCATTTATATCTTTGGCAAGTTTTGGCTCTAAATTTCCACTGCTATCTATTGGCAGAAACGGGCGAGCGGGGATATTTATCTTTTTGTGTTTGCCAGCTCTTGTCGTGCCAAACTGGTGCGTAAGCCCGTAAGCAAATCCGCCGCTTGAGCTATTGTTTGAGACCGTAACGCTCTTTGCGCTAGCTCTCACGACCCAATGCCCGGCAAGCGCCCCCGAAAGCACTAAAATTTTCCTGCTGCCGCCCGCGCCGAATACGCTTAAAAAAGACTTCTTTTGCTTTTTTCCGTTTTTATAGTAGGCGTTTTGCCTGCCCCGTTTGACGTTTTTTATCCCGCCGCCCCCGAAATTTGCAAAGGCCGTAACCGACGATAACGGCTTCCATCTTTGCCCGAACGGACTCGTTTCGTTTTCAAAACTCTCCATTATGGAGTTTTTTATCATACCGCCGATCGTGTTTAGCTTGCGCCGCATTCCCGCTTCATCCAGACTGGATTCTAGTGCTTGAAGCTTTCTTTGGATCTCTTCAAGGCCTCGTAACTCTATAGGCATTTTTATCCTTTTTGTGGTATAATTACATTAACCGGGGCGCAGATTGCTAAGCCTTTGTGCAGGTAACGGCGTGGGGCAAATATGCCGCTTATGTTGCGGGTTCAAATCCCGCCCGCCCCGAACACCTTTTTGATCGATCCGTTTCTAATAAGCCCTACAATATCTCCTTTATTTGCCTTATCTAGCGTCAAAAGGTAGTTCTTTATCTTAAATTTTTTATGAGTCTTAGATATTTCTATGGGTATTAAATTTAACTTCGTATCGTCTTTTTCGTCTTTAAAAATGAACACTATATTGTTTTTGTCGTCTCTCGTATCGACGTAAGCATTGTTTTGATCATCTAAAATTTTAACTATTTGCCTTATTTCCTCAACTCTAAATGCATGCTCATAAGCGCTTTTTCTCTTTGGCGAGGCATGTATAAGGCGATCTTTTGTTAGGATTATCCCGCCGCTATTTACGTCTAGCCCTAAAATTTTACTCGCGGCATTTGCGATAGCTTCGCCTAAAAGCCCGACTTGCACCATATTTATGGGCGTTTTTGGATCGTCTTTAACGATGATTTGTTCTACGGCTTCATCAAGCCCGCTTTGCCATATGTATAGATTTCTTTTGCGCTCGAGTTTGCCTAAAAAAGCCTTGGCGTTTTTATAAAAGTCCTCTGAAACGGCTTTGTCTTTTAGTTTTTCTACTTTGTCCGCAAATACCGCATCAAGAATATCCGTTTTGCCTACGTTATACGCCCAGTCCGGATGTGGCTCTACGCTCGGGATATTTTCGGTAATGCTCCAGCCTCTGCTTTTTAGCTCTTGTTTGGTGTATGCTCTTGCTTTGCAGCGGCAATTCCAGGCGTTTGGCGGATAGTGCGTATCCCAAAACGGATGGTCTTTAGGCAAGATAACGCCGTGCAAGGCTCTATGCGAGGCTCTGGTTTTGCTATCGAGTACGGCAGTGTAGCGTAGAAACTCGGCGTCCGAGCTCATCGCCTCTTCGTATGCGCCCACGGCGTAAGCTACGCGCATATTCGTATTGTATATATTTTTAAGCCTGCGGGATCCAACGTAAATTTGTTTGATTTCTCCGGTTTTTGGATCCTTGGCATCTACGTTTCCAAGCCAGCCTTTTTTAGCGAGAGTGGGCAACAAACTTTTCTTCCACTCGTCAAACCCCAGTCCGTTTTTGGCAGCATACGCTAGGCTTTCTTGAACATCTGAAAGCAAATCCAGCTGCGTGATCTTGGCTACTGTAAAAGCCCTATGATGAGCGCCGTGCATGATCTCGTCGTAATCAAAATGCACCTCGGGGCGCTTTTGTCTGAGATATTCGATTACCTTTGTAGGCTCGGCATAAAAGTCAAATTTCACAACATGCCTTTTGACTTCGCGGTCCGGCAAAGCCGGCCCTTGCGATGAAGGGCTTCGCCCTTTCAAAACCCCTAAAGCCCTGCCTTGCGGCGGGTTCCCTTTTGTTCATTTTTAACTTAGCTTCGCGCCTGCTACTCACAACATCCCTTTTATATGCGCGTTTGCGATGATTTTTTCAAGCACCTCTTCAACGGCGTCAAGGTCGGCGCCCGGAAAAGCTTGCAGCATATTTTCGTAAACCTCCTCGAAACTATCCGCGTTTTTAACGATATCCAAGATGGCTTTTTCTATCTGAGCCTCTTCGTCTTTGGTGTTTGCACCAAAAGCCGCCTTATCTATCTCGTCAAGAAACAACCGCTTTTCTTTAGCGTTTTTTTCGAGTTTAAAATTTGAATTCTTTACAGGCTCCGGCAGATCGAATTCTTTAGCCATATCTTTTGGGCTCATCTGGTAGCCCATAGGATGCAGGATGGATAGCACCTGCGCGCGCTGGAGTAGATCGCTATCCTTTTCTATCTGGATATTTAAATCGGCTTTTTTGCCGAACATCTTATAAAAATTTTGCACTTCTCTGGCGGCAAATTTGACGTCGCCGGCGAGTATCTCTTTGCGGTTATAGTCGTGCACCTTGCTCATCGCAAAGCTGCCCGTAGAGCTAACGTTGGAGCTTAGCACCGAGCCGTTTATAACCTTTGCTATTTCGCCGTCGCAGTAGCGAACGAACTCCATAAAATCGGCCTGAGATCCGCGCCCTTCTAAAACCTTGACCGTATCGCTTGGTCCAAATACTCCGTATGAGCCGCTACGCAAGTTTTTAAATGCTTCGGCCATAAGCGAGATAACCTTTTCGTCTCCGCTGGCGCTATTGCCGATTAGGGGCGGCACGCCTAAAAACTCGGTAAATTTAAGATACTGGCTGAGCACATAGTGCTTGGCGTAGACTATCCATAAAACCTTTAGCAGTACGGGCTTTGCCGTGATGGATAGGTAAAATGGGGGTTTGGCTACTATATCTTTGCCTTTGACGTTTAGATGAGGCTTGTTTTCCTCAAATCGTATAAACTCCCGGTCCACTTTAGACACGCCAAGCGACGCGTCGTCTTTTAAATATAACTCAATCAAGCTAAAACCGAAAACTCTAGCCTCGACGCTTGCTTTTATGAGCTCTTCTATGTTTTCGTTCTCGTCTTCTCCCAGCGAGTGGGTAAAGAATTTGTTCGTGATAGACGATATTCTTTTTTCGCACTCGGCGCCCACGGAGCTATCTTTGTCTTCGATCAGGCTAAATACGGAAAACATCTCTTGCTGGTTTTTGGTAAGTAGCGCGGCTCTAATTTTGCCGCTTGAAAGTTCGCTATAGTTTTGAATATCGGTTTTTGAATAATCGCCTCTGGGTCGTAGCGACCCTGGCATATACTTTATCGCGTCCGTTTTTTTCACTTTATATCCTTTTCGTAAATTTGCGTTTTAAAGCGTTTTTGTGCCTTTTTGGTAGTCTTACTCTACCTAAAACGTTTTTGGACATTCTAAACGCTCTCTAACCGCCTTAAAATTGATTTTTATAAATCAGTTTCGGCTCTGCTTTGGCGAGGCGATTAGCCTATTTTAAAATCCAGCTGTTTTTGCCTCGCGTCGCAGAGTCGGTAACATCACTCGCATCGCTTGCGCGATATACTCGCTCACTCGCTCAAGCACGGACGCGAAGCAGTTCGCGTCCTATAAATGCTTTCGCTCCCTAACCGCCTTAAAATTGATTTTTATTTATCTAACAAACCCCGCAAGAACTTCTCCTTGTCTTTTTGCTTTTGAAGTATCGCATTAACCTTTTCGTAATCGAAATTCGGAACCTTTGCTATACGCCAAGCCATCTCAAGACTATCAAGCCCGTCGTCGTGAGCCGATTTTGGATACGTATCAAGCTCGTCTATAAAGATGAGCGAGTTTTTATCTATCAAAATTTGAGCGTTGTTTATCGGCGGAGTAAGGCTATCGATTCTTAGCTCTTTGGCTACCGAGTTTTTTAGCTCTACGATAGGCAGATAAATCCCTAGTTCGCGAGCTTTTTTATCGAGCATATCTTTGAAAAACTCTTGAAATTGGATCGTTTCTATGGCTATTTTTAGCGGGCGATTAAGCCTCAATATATCAAGCGCCGCGCCGATGATGCGATCTAGCATAAGCTCGGGTTTTAGTTTGAGCATTTTTATGCTTGCGTAAAATTTGCCCGCCAAATACCCAAGCGTAGCAACCGAGAAATAATCACCCTTGCTTTTGCCAAGCGCCGGGTCTATGCCCATATAATACGCGTCGCAAACGGGCATAATATCAAAGGTTTCATAACCGCTAAAACTCGTTTCTTCGCGGCTCAAAGGAGTGTTTTGGTATTCGGACATAAACGCGGCTTTTGAGCTAATAAATTCGTTCCAATACTTTGTCTTACTTAGCGAGCTATCATCTAAAATAAACTCGCTCAAATCCGGCTTATCGGCGTCGATATTTGACGGAAACTCTCTAACTAAAGGATAGCTAAGCGTCTTAAAATCGCGCCTGGCTTCGATACGAAAAAGCAAGCTGTCGTAGTGTAAGGTAGTGCCTACGATGATGATATTATGAGTTTCGTCTCCCCTGGCGGGCAGTTTCATTATGGCCTTTTCAAACCAATTATAAAGCTTGTCGCGCTGCGCTTTGGTCTCTACGTTTTCGTCGTTCTCAAGGTCGTCGCCTATGATGAGATCGGGGCGAAATCCTCGCCAGTTTTCGCCTCTAATTTTCTTGCCCGATCCAAATACGCTAATCTTAAAAGGAGTATTTCCGCTATAAAAAACAATCTCCTCTTCCGTCCATTTATCGCCTTTTGCGATGCCGAAATCTTTTATAAAGAGCTCGTTCTCTTCAAATTCGTTTCTGATAAATTCAAGCGTCTTTTTGCTGAGCGTAATTGTGGCTGAGATGATGATGGCATTGCGTTTTTCTTGTTTGACCGCCGTTTTATAGATGGTATAAAGGCGCGATATTAAAGTAGTTTTTGCTGCGCCGCGGTAGGCCTTAAAGAGTAAATTTCTATTTTTGCGCGTGAGCTTGTCGGCGTTTTTGTAGAACTCTTTTCTAAAAAAGCTGGTTTCTGGAAAGCGCACGTGATGGCTAAAATAAATTTCTACCATCTGCAAAAAGCTACTTTTGGCTCTACGTACGCGCTCTTCTTGCAAGGGGTCGCTTATACGTTTAAGCCCCTTCAGCTTTGCTCTTAAAATTTCAATGTCGCTCATACCTTCTTGCTCCGCAGCGGAGCTAAGCCCCGCTTTATTTTACACCCATCGCTCGCATCGCTTACGCGATAAGCTTCGCTCATTCGCTTCCCGCACGGACGACGAGCAGTCGTCGTCCTCTGTCGGCGGTCGCTCACCCACCTAAAGTTATATGTTTCGCTGCTCGCGAAACGACAATTAACGTTTTTCATACCTTAAGCGTCCGTTGAAGTATAGCGTCGGCGTTTTGGGCTAAAAAGTCGGTTACGTGATCGTTTTTGCTTTTTGCGGCGAGGTCGGCTATCTCGCCAATAGCGTTTTGCACCGCCGATAAAATTTGAGCTTTTACGTCTGTTTTTAGGGGAGCTTTTAGGCGGTAGTACGCGCCGCTATACTCTTTGAGAATTTTTAGTCGTTTTTCGGGCTCCAACTCTTTGACCTCTTCAAAAGCGCGATCGAAGCTGTCTATAAGAGTGAGTATAAACTCTTCTTCGCTTTTTCTTATAGTCGCGACGTCTCTGTTTTTTGCTAGCGCTAAAACCTCCCAGTCTACACCCGCGGCCTTATCTTTGGCTTTTTTCTTATATATAGTTTGACGGGTCACGCCGTGAGTTTTAGCGATATCGGAAATCGAATAGCCCTTGATATACATATCTTTTATCTCAATATTTTTCATATTAAACCAGCTTGTCTTTCGATCTAAATTTCTGCCCCCAATTTTATTTCGTAAAAAAATAAATTTCACTCTATATACCGCATATATAGAGTGAAATTATTTTTAAAAACCCATAAAATGACGCCATTGATTTCGCGGCGGAGCAAAGCCCCGCCTTGCGACCAAAGAGCTACGCCCTTTGGAAACCCCTAAAGCACACGAAGGCGTGTCAGCCTTCGCGTATTTTCGCGTATTTACGAATAAAGAAGGAGATATCGGTGGACGGCGTAAGAAGCAAAAACCTACTATCGCTAAATTATAAAGAAAACGAGCCCGTAAAGGTCTCGCCCATCGGAGAGATAACGGGTCTTGACGGACGCGTATTTATGATCGACGGCGCAGCGCTACTAAAACGAATATCATCAAACGGACTTCATATCCCGCTTGATGAAAACCACAGCTTCGGCGGCGCGTTAGGCTGGTTTGACAAAGACAGTTTCGAGCTAAGAGACGACGGGATTTACGCAAAGCTAGAGCTAAATAAAAACGGAGCGGCCCTGGTAAACGATAAAGTTTATAGATACCTAAGCCCGGTCTACGATACTGACGGTAGATACGTAACGGGCCTTGACAGCGTCGGTCTCGTCAATCGCCCAAACCTACTAAATAACACAATCAACTCAAAAGGAGAGAACATGAACGAACTCGAGGAGCTAAAAGCAAAATTTGAGGCCTTGCAAAAAGAGCTTGAAACGAGCAAAGCCGCAAACGAAACACTAAAAGCGGAACTTGCGGAGGCTAAAAAGCCCGCCGAGCAACCAAAACAAGAAGAAAGTAAAACAGGAAGCGAGGAAGCAAATAACGTCTCCAAGCAAATCGCCGAACTAGGCGCGAAAATAGCCAAGATGGAAGAAAATTTTAAAGGAATTTTTGGAAAGTCCGAGCTGGAGAAAAACGCAAAAGCGAACGCTTTGACGGATGAGCAAAGCAAGATAGCGCGAATGCTTGGACTTAGCGACGAAGAATATAAAGGAGGAATGAACTAATGGCGCACTTTGAGGAAACAGCGATCGGCTTTAAGGCGACTTTCCAAAAAACGTTTAACAATACCAAAAGCGATGCGGACGTACTATCTATGCGTATAGAGAGCACTGATTTAAGCGAGAAGTACGTATGGCTGGGCAACTTCCCTATGATGAAAGAGTGGGTCGGAGATAGGGACGTTAAGAAATTTAAGGACTACGGATACGCTTTAGAAAACGTGCCTTACGAGGCTACGGTAGAAGTGCCGGTTAACCACCTCGAATACGATAAGGTGGGAGTGTACAAGCCCGCGATCGAGCAAATGGCATTTAACGCCAAAAAATTCGGCGCCGCTTTGACCGCAAAAATTTTGCTTAACGGCGAGGATACGACTAAGGGCAAATGCTACGACGGCAAGCCGTTTTTTAGTAACGCTCACGCCATGGGAATAAACACATACGCAAACGTAGGCACCGGAGCATTAACGCCGGACAACCTAATTGCGGCAGATGCTTTAATGATGAGCATAAAAGGCGATAACGATCAAGCGCTAGGGGTAACTCCTACCCATCTAATCTGCGGCCCCAAAAATAAAAAACAAGCTATACAGGCAGTGAAAAAAGAGTATCTAACCGGAGGGGAGAGTAATCCGACGTACCAAAGCTATGAGCTTTTGGTGTTGCCTGAAATAACAGATACCAGCTGGTATCTGATGGATCTTGGAAAACCGGTCAAACCTTTCGTGTTACAAGTAGCTAAAGACGGAGTATTTGAGTCGAGCAACGACTATAAATTTATGAAAGATAAGGCGCTGTTTGGCTGCAAAAGCTTTATGAACGCCGGATACGCGTTGTGGCAGCTTGCATACAAGAGCAGCGGCGTTTGATAGATGCCGCTCTCAAGCCGAACAACGACTAAAAAATAAGGAGGAATCATATTCATGGCGCACTATTGCATAGACGATTTTAGAGAGGTTAGCGATGGAGATGATAGAGAAGCTACTGCAAAGAGCGAGGCAGAGCCTATACAACCAGGAGGAGATCAGCCGGCAGCTTTGCCAAACGGCGATGAACGAAGCCAGGCAGATAACGAGCAACAAGGAGATACCGGAGGCGATGCTGCTAGATCTAGCGATGTTTCGCCTGAAACTACACCTGAAGACGGCGGAGATAGCGGATTGGGAGGTAGCTCTGGCGAAGGAGGCGATCAGGCTGGCGCAAAGCCTAAAAAGTGAGGACGGTAAGCTAGGCGTTTGTGCGCACGGGCAAAGAACGTCCGAGTTTGACGACCCGGGCGAAAAGATATGGCTTAAATTTGGAGAATAAGAGATGAGGCTAAGAGAAGCGATAGAAAAAATCAAAGAGATATTTCCTAAAGCTATTTGCATAAACGGCATAGAAACCATTAAGCAAAACGGTCTTTACCTGGTATTTGACGGTTGCGATGCCGTATCGCCCGCGATAGACTTAGCCAAATTTGCTCTCGTGCTGGCGGCAAATTCGCTTGATAGCGATAATTTTGCGGCATTAAGAGAGCTTGAGCAAATCAGAGCCGAGCTTTTTCGCTTCGGCGCTAAATACGGCAAAAACTACTATAAACAAACAAAAGCCGCAAAATTTGAAGGTAGCACCTTGTATCTATATGCGGTAATTTTTGAGATAGAGATCAACGTCGTAGAAATAGATTAAATTAAAAAAGGAGAAAAAATGGCACAAGAAAAAGTAGCGAGACTAGCCACTGCAACAGTGAGTTTTGTCCCGCAAGGAAAAACAGAGGCGACCGTGCTTGGGTATCAACAAAGTGTGAGCCTAAACCGCACAGTTGAGAAAAAAGAGCTGCTTTCAAACGATGAGAGTTTGGGCGAAAGTGTCATGGAGCTTGAAACCAAAGCTGAATACACGTTTAGCACTGAGATCGGCGACATTAGCATACCAAACCTAGCCCTATGTTTCAAGGGTTTGGTAGAGAGCGAAACATACGCGGCAGGCGGTAAATTCTTTACTGGAAAAACAATCAAGGCAGACACCGAGCAAATCAAGATCGGCGACCCGGTGCTAAAAGACACAAAAATATACATCGCCACCGAAAACATGGCAGCAGGCAGCTTCACAATCGATAAATGTGCCCCGCGCACATATCCTGTGAAGTTTAAAAAAATAGTGCCGCAAAAGCTATCAAATTCACTAGGAAAAATCATCGTCGATGGTAAAAACCTTGCAACCGGCAAAGCTCAAATTTTAACGATCCCGCTTGTAAATTTAAGCTTTGAGGGCGATTTAACAGTCAGTGGCAGTGACTTTGCGAAACTATCGCTCAAAGGCAAAATATTGCGTGCTGCGGGCGAAGAGCTATTTACATTTATGGACGAGGAGTAAAAAATGAAGACTAAATTTCCATTTGAAATTAACATCGATGAAGCTAAATTCAAGCTTGAATACAGAGAGCTTAAAAAGAGCGAGGCTCGCGCCCTAAATGATGAGCTTGGCGGGCTAAAAAGTGCGGTCGAGACCATAGAGCGCCTAAAACACGAGATAGCACTTCTCGAAGAAGCCAAAGAAGTCAAAAAAGAGGTCGCTGCGTGCCTAGAAGGCAAGGCAAAGGCAAATGCGCTGCAAGATGTGCTTGGCATCATAGATGAAATTTCAACCAAACAAAAAGAGATCAAGGAAGCCGACCAGTTTAAGATCGATGTCGATGAGACCGCAAAAAAGAGATTTGATCTCACGCTAAGCGGTGAAGATGTGGAGGCTTTCAAGGCCGAGATCGAAGAAAAAGGTCTTAGCTACATCGATGTGATGCGTGCCATAGATGCCGTGATCGAAAAGGAACGCTCAAAAAAGTAGAGCGCGTCCTTGCTTGCGTGCAATCTCAAATGAGCCCAGATGAATTTGGGCTTGATTTTTATGAGACGCTCATATTGCGGGGGCTAGGTATCGCTCTGGTCGTGAGACAAGGACTAAACGGAGCAGTCTTTGAGTGCGACACACTCGTATTGCGCACCTTTTGCAAACGCTTCAAAATAGATTTTTTATGGATGTTTGAAATTTCAAAAAGATATGTGGCGATCATGAGCAAGCAAGATTAAATTTTAATGGCAGATTAGGTAACAGGAAAAATGGCAGATAACGACGTAAAGATAACCATCACCATAAACGGCGAAACGACAGAGCTAAAAGCCGCCAAAGCTGACGTTGAAGATCTAGCCAAAAATGTCAAAAAAGCAGATACCGCTACTGCTGGACTAAAAGACTCATTTGCCGCGCTCGCCCTAAAAATAGGCGGAGTCGCGGCTCTAACGGCTGCATTTAAAGACCTCGTAAGCACCGGCTTTGAAGCAAATAAAAGCTTTGAAAACCTACAAATTCAACTCACCGGTCTCATTGCCGCCAACTCCTCAAACGTAAGTTCTATGGGGCGCGTTTTAGACGCTCATGAAAAATGGAATTTGGGTATGGCTGAAAGTGAAAAGATACTAAATCAGCTAAACGAAACCAACGCAAAAACAAAATTTACGCTTGAAGAGATCACTGGGGCATTCAATATGTTTTATGCTACATCTGCCGGGCAAGGTAGCCGTGAAAAAGCGGTGCAAGCGATGGATAGTATCGCACTTGCCGCGCAAGCTGTCGGAAAAAACATCAATGACCTGACCCCTATGATGGATAGTCTAGCTACTGGCACTGTCATAGCCGCTTCCGAAATGGGCTCATTCATGAAAATAGTTGGACTTACCAACGATGAGCTCAAAAAAGCAAACGAAAACGGGCAGGTGTATGACTATCTCATTGAAAAGCTGGCTAAATTTAAAGAGCTTAGCGGCGAAGCAGGAAATAGCTACGAAGTAGCCCTTGGTGGGGTTAAAAACGAAATCACTGAGATAGCGCGTGAGCTAACTAAGCCAATGTTTGAAACTGTCACCAAAGGCCTTAATGACTTTGGCAAACTTATAAAAGATCATAAAGATGACATCATAGAATTTGGAGAGGATGTTTTTAGGTCGTTTCAACTCATTGGCTCTGGCATCCTCTATATTGGCGTCACAGCTGCAAAGGTGCTCCTAGCTATCCCGACAGCTATTTTAAGCGGTTTCGATACGCTCGCTCTCATCATCGAAAACAAGGTTAATGCCGTCATTAAAAACGCACAAGAAGCATACAATAGCATAGCTTGGCTTTGGGATGGAGAGACCACATTTGGGCGCGCAAATTTTGCGACCAATATTTCAAGTGGCTTTATGGAGGCGTATAAAACCGTAGAAGATACGCAAGAAAGAGCTGCGCAAGCCGCAAAAGATCTATTCAATGAAATCAAAGAAAACACCCGTGCCGCCGCCAAAGAGACCAAAGCTGCCACAAAAGATGTCGGTGAGTCTTTGCAAAGCTTGCCACCAAAGATAGAGCCAGTAGCCAAAGCTGCCAAAAAAGCCTCAAAGGATATGAGTAGCTACAACAATGCTCTGCGAGAGATCGCACGCCTTGGTATGAGCGAATATGAGAAAAAACTTGATGACATCGAGCACAAGGAAAAAGAGTGGCTAAAAGTTGGCATTGATAAAAAAACAGCTGCCAAAGCAAAGGCGAAGCTATTTGACACACTAGAAACCGAGGAAGCAAACAAAGTGCTAAAAGAGCACTCTAGCTTTCTAAAAGAGCGCGAAGAACTAGAAAAGCGATACTACGAAGCTATCGGCGAATACGAAAAAGCGTGGGCGATAGAGAGTAAAAAGGTCAAAGAGACCATAAAAAAGCTAAATTTGAGCGAAGAGGACGCGAAAAAATACCTTGAAATTCAAAAGAAAAAATATTTTGAGCCTTTGACAAAGACAGCAAAAACAGCTTTTTCTGACATCAAAAATAGCTGGGCTGATACAGTATCGACGATGTCAAAGACCGTCGAGGATGGCTTCTTCGACTTTTTCATAGGAAAAACCAAATCACTTAAGAAAGCCCTCAAAGACATAGGCACAAATCTTATGCGCGATATGATAAGCCCATACGCGCGCACATTAGCACAAGGTATCGCTGGTGGCTTTGGCTCGTTTTTGGGCGGTGGCTCAAATTTAGCCCAAATCGCCGCTGATTTGGGTCTAAAAAAGAACGATAGAGGAGGCTTTTCGGGTCAAGTTGGTGGCACTGATGTGGAGCTTTCAAGCACAGGTCAGATACTGCGCGGTGCTTCTGCTCTTGACAAAGGCACGACAAATTTGCTCTCATCCATTTCAAACCTCAAAACAGCTTATGACACCTTTACCAAAGGCTTTGGCTCGCCGTTTTCAAGCATAGGCGGCTATCTGATGAACAACGGCTGGACAAGCTCAGGGGCGTTTTTCAATGGCATGGGTGGAGGCGTGAATTCACTCTTTGGCACAAACTCAATGCTTAGCGGCACAGCTGGACGCGGTGCAGCACAAGCGGCACTCAGTGGCTATGGCAGTCCATATTACAGCGCAGGTGCTGCTACTGGTGGCGCGCTCGTTGGCGGGGCTGTTGGGTATGGCATAGGAAGTGGGCTAGATAAGATGTTTGGTGCAAACACCTACGCCCCTCAAACTGGCATGGTAGCTGGAGCTGCTGTGGGTGGATACGCTGCACTTGCAGGATCGCTTTCAGCTGTGCCAGTATGGGGCTGGATAGCGGCTGCTGTCGTGCTTGCCATAGGCGGCATGATAGGAAAAAGCAAGATCACCGATTGGGGTTATCAAGTAGGCGAAAATTTAAATCTTGGCTTGATGAAAGGGCTTGATAGCAAAGACGTCAATAACTGGAAAGAAAAGACCAAAAAAAGCTGGTTTAGCAAGAGTACATCAAATCAGACATCGCCAATAGATAGCGAAACAGTGAAAATGCTATCTAGCTATGTCCGCACAACCTCCACTCTACTCAAAGAATTCACCGGCGGAGACTTCACATTGCCAGCGCGCACGTATAATAAGCGAACCCTCATAGATGAGGGCTTTGGCGGTGCTTTGATAGCCGGGGTGATGGGGCGAAAATTTGACAAGGCTCTAAGCTTTGGGGGCAGCGAGGGCGAGCTTGAAAAAACATACCGCTACTGGATGGAGCAGGCAAAAAAGGACAAAAAAGAGACTTATGAACTGCTTGCGGAGTATGTCGGCAAGATAAATTCAAACATCAAAGCCCTAAAACTTGAAAGCCTAAGTAGCGAGCTTGAAAAGATGAAATTTGCCAAAGATGAAGCCATAGATGCACTTAAAACGCTGAATTCTGGTTTAGGCACGCTTAACAACGACTTTGACTTCGTTGGGCAAGACATGGCAAAACAGATCGAAAAAGCATATCGTGAGGCTCTCAAAAGCGACTTTTCAAAAGAGAGTGTGGATCGCTATCAAGCTCTCACAGAAGCCTACAAACAAGCCAAAAAAGCCCAAGATGACTACACCAAAGCTATTATCAGCTTTTCACAGCAGATAGCCCAGACCCAAAGTAGCTTTTATCAAGCAGTGGGCGGTGATACCACTATCCTCGCCCTTCAAAACATCTATACAAAATTTAGGGTCTTATCTGGCACTTTGGCAGGCGACATTGGCAAAGATCGCCTAAATGAGGTCTCAAAGCTAGGCAGCACCGCTGATCCGAAGGTATGGGCGGAGTATTTTTTCAGGATGAGCTACGCTCAAATGCAAGAATTCCTTTCGCAAGGCAATACCGAGCTACGAAAAGAATTTCTAAATTTGATCACCGAGCATAAGAATTTCCTCACTGCAAATGGCGGCAATGAGGTATGGCTAAAATCTCTCACTGGTTTGCAAGGGGTGATGAAACAAATAGAAGCCTTGAAACTAGCCGAAAAAGCTCAGAGCACGCTTGAGATCCAAAAGCAGCAACTGGCAAATCTCAATCTGCAAAAGAGCGCGATCGAAAAGCTAGCCAGCATGGCAACTAAGATCCGAGAAAGCGTCATCGACAACACTACCGCTCAGATAAACTATATGCTAGCCCTTCAAAGGGCACGTGCGGCGTATACAAAAGGCGAATATGACTCTAAAGCATACGACGAGCTTAATTCTGCTATCACAAAACAGCAACAATACCTAAAAGATACATCTGCCACATATGCAGACTATCACCACAGCATGCTAAAAATGGCAAATGAGGTCGAGGACGTAGCAAAAGGAGCTTCGCTGCAAGATATATCTGAGCAGATCAAACGTCTTGATAAGCTTCTAAATAGCGCAAATAATAGTTACGAAAGCCAGCTTGCAGCTCTCAATGAGCAAAAGAAACAGCTAGAAATAGACGCTCAAAATCAAATCAACACGCTCTGGAAACTCCTTGGCGAAGGAAGTCCAATAGCCGCATATCTGCAAGCAGTCAAAGACGCCATACTTTCAGGCAAGCAAGCTCCGTCATATAGCGGAGGTACTGGCTCTATCTCAAACATCGCCACTACTGCCACCACAGCAAACGGGGCAATGCTCACAAATCAGCTAGAAAAAGACATCAACAGTATCTACCTTTCAAGCATAGGTAGAAGCGTAGAACAAGCTGGGCTTGACGCGTGGGTAGCAAAGGCAAGGGCTGAAAATCTATCAAAAGAACAGCTCAAAGCCCAAATCGAGCAAACTGCAAAAAATATCACAGGATCAAACAACAAATCTGACTGGTTAGAGTGGAGCAAAAAAAGAGGATACAAAGCCTTTGCAGATGGCGGTATCGTCACACGCCCAACCCGTGCCCTCATAGGAGAGGCAGGATACAACGAAGCCGTGATACCGCTAAAAGATGGCAGAGGCGTAAAGGTAGATATGGATGGGGCGATAGGAGCGCTTGCAGTAATAACAGAGCGTATCGAAAAACTCGTAACAAATATCGAGAGAAATTTAAGGGAGGTAAATATGAGACAAAGAGAAACAAACGACAATGGAGCGCAGCTCGTGAGGGTAGTGTCATGACAGTATTAAGCAAAGTCAATTTCACGCTGACGCAAACAAACGCGCCAGCTGACAAAGAAAGAAAATATAGCAAGGGTATGAACGTAGCAGAGGACGAGATCATAATCCATAACGAGCAAAAGTATAAGGCTGCAAAAGCTATTTCAAGTATGCAAGAAAGTCCCGATCGAGACATCAAGAATTTCACGAACATAGGGGCTATCAATAAAAACGCGATGATCGATAGCTTCATAAACACGCAGACTACCAAAAAAGACGGCTCGCCGCTAATTTTCAAGATTGATACGCAAAGAAAGCGTATCAATTGTTTGTCGTTTTTCAACATAGATGCAGACATGCTCACGATCAAGAAAGACGGCAAGCAAATCTATCAAGACAAGCTTTTGAAAAAATCAAGCGTGAGCTGGTGGGAATTCTTTTTTGAAAACGGCAAAGAATTCAAAAAAGACACAATAGTAAATGTCCCTATGCTATTTGGCGAGTTTGAGATCACGCTTACGCCGAACAAATTCGGAGCAAACCTTGGACACCTAAGCATCGGTCAAAAGGTATTCATCGGACACACTGAGCTTGGATGCGAGTTTGGAGCAATAGACTACTCCAAAAAGCAAAAGAACGAATATGGCGACATATCCATACTCAAAGGCAGAGCCGCAAAATATCTCAATACTGCTGTGGTTGTAGATACCAAGCAAATCGATAGCAAAGATCAGGTACTCATGGGTATCCTTGGAGAGCTTACGACCTTTATCGGGGATGAAAAGGATCGAGGCATCAAAAGCCTCATACTCTTTGGCTTCATAAAAGACTATTCATTCAAAGTCACGGGAGAGGAGAAAAGCAGCCTAAATTTAAATGTCGAAGGCATTGTTTAAATTTAGGCTAGGCAATAGGTGGGCGTTTAAACGCCCTTTAACAACATATTAAATTTTAAAAAGGATAACACATGGCAAAACAAATTTCAAAGATCAAAGAACCACCAACTACGAGCGATCCGCAAAATTTCGACGCAAGAGCGGATGAGTTTGTAGCGTGCCTACCAAAATTCGTGACAGAGGCGAATGAGCTAGCAGTAGAAGCTGAGGGCAACGCAAATGCAGCCCAGAATTCAAAAGAGGCAGCCGCAGCCAGTGCCGAGCAGGCGGGGCAAGCAAGAGACGCAGCCGCCCTGTCAGCTCAAAACCTAGCCACTGCCGTAAATGACGCAATAGAATGCAAACAATCTGCCGCAAAGAGCGCAAGCAATGCAAAGAAAAGTGAAACGGCGGTAAGCGAGATGAACGAAGCCGTCAAGAGCGCAAAAAGCGAGCTTGAAAATGAAATCGAGCAAGCAAAAGAAACCATCACGAATGACATCGAGCAAGCCAAAAGCCTCATCAACAGTGGCAATGGTGGCGTGATAGATGACGGCAGAGTTTCGGAGGTATCGACATATTCGAGCAAGAAACTCGAAGCCGATGTCTTAGCTCAATTTCAAGCATTAGAGAAAAAATATGAAGAGTTGAAAGTTTTTGCACAAGAGAGCAATATGGCGTATGATATTCAAGATTTGATTGGGATGGCGGTAGCTTTGACGGATGATGAATATTCAAAAGTTAGTTCGCTTAGGTTTATGGAGGATGGCAATATAGCTGTATTGGGACAAAATTTTATTAAAATTTATACACCTGATCTAGAAGAAGTAGCTGTGCCACCACTCCCTAGCCCTCAAAAAAGCCTGCAATATATCGTGATGACCATCGGAGAACACCCAACCATATTTGTGCAAGGAAATCAAACCTATGATGTTTATAGGCTTATAAAAAACAGTGAGACTTACATATGGGAAAAAATTGGTAGAGAAGGTAATGATAATATTTTTACTATAGGCAATAGTTTATCACAAGAATGCAATAAATTTGTTTATGCAAGATATGGCAAAGATAACTCCATATGGAAGTATGATAACGGTTGGCAAAAAGCAAACCTATCAAACCAAAGCCAAATTTCTTTTGATGGTAAAAATCTTGCACAATATGGCACCTTAAGCTTTTATGGAAAAGATTGTTTTTATCTTTACAAATACGCAAACGGAGCTTCTTATGATTACACAAAAATAAACACAAAGACCTTAGAGCAAGAAGGGGAAAGCAAGCGTTTTGATCCAATCTCTTCAAGTTATAGCAATTCTATTTCTTTATTGTTTCCAGAGCATTTTTTGCTTAAAGGTGGTGATAATAGTAGTGTGATTATAAAAAATTTGCAAGGCAATACAACAAGGGTTGTTCCTCGTTCAATCTCATACTTAAGTAGCTTTTGGTTAAAAACACCTAAAAAAATAATATCACTACAAGGAAATGGAAATTTTTATATTTTAGGCGATATACCAACTGGTAGTGAAGGTTTTGTTTTAAAAAAGATATTGGTAAAACTAAACTCAAAATTTCTCGCCAAATATGGAATATAAAGGAGTAACTATGCCATTTTTGAATACCAAAATTTACCTGACGATCATCACTTTTCTTGCCCTTGCCTTGTTTGGCACAGGGCTTGAAATTTGGCGGCTTAACGGCGCAGTTTCAAGCGCAAAAGCCGAGACCAAAGATGTCGAAGACAAGCTGGAAAAAGAGCAGGCGAAGCTAGCCCTCAAAGAGGCAGAAAGCCAAATTTACGCAGCAAATTTAAGCGAATGTAATTCCAAAATCTCTGCGCAAAACGAAGCTATCAAAAGCATGGCTCTAGATATGAAACAGATCCGCCAAAGCCAAGCGGGGCTGAGAAAAGAGCTACAAGCCAAATACGAAAGTATGGAGCCTCCGCCAAAAGACAGCGGATGCGAAAAGAAGCTGGGATACTACGAAAGGCTGTTTAGGGGGCTAGGAAAATGAAAACAGCGGGAAAAATAGTCAAATTTACGGCCGTCTGCGCTGCGGCTACTATACTTTGCGGTTGCGCAGGCGCTGAGCCACGGATCATAGCGCGCACCCAGTATCAGGACGTAGACAAACCCGTGCGCTGCGACGTAGAGCTACCGCCAAAGCCTAGCTTTGACGAGAGCGATCCATCGACCGCCGGAGCCGTAGCGGCATATCACGAAGAGGTCGAAAGGCTGCTTTTGCTGTGCGCGGGCAAGGAGCCGCAATGAGCGAGCTAGTGATTAGAAAGATCATGGGCTTTAAGCTTAGCAAAAAGCGCATTATAGAGATAGCTTTAGCGGTCTTGCTCGCCTTGATTTTCGGGGCGGTGATGGGATGAGCTGGATCGACAAAGAGTACTGGTATATATTCTGGGTGATGGTCGTAGGCCTCATCGGGGCGGTGCTTGGGCTACTGGATGAAAACGGCAGGCCTAGGAAAAACAGAACCAAAAAGGGCTTTTTAGCCGCGGCGGCTACGTCGATGTTTCTATGTTGGGCGACGTATGAGATAGTATTTTTCATTTCGCACGTTACGCCTTTTTCTCTCGCTATAGGCGGCATCATAGCGTGGATGGGTGCCGAATGGGTCAGACGCAAGATCGACAAAGCCGCAAACAAAAAGATAGAAAGCCTAGGCGGAGATAGCGGTAGCTATACAAAAAGCGAAAGCGAATACGAAGAGGAGTTAAAATGAGGGACGATGAGATACTGCAAAATTTGCAAACAAGGCGCACGCGCTGCGTCGTTTATACTAGAGTGATGGGGTATCATCGCCCCGTCGAGAGCTTTAACGTCGGCAAAAAAGGCGAGCATAAAGAAAGAGTGAAATTCAAAGAAAGGATAAAAAATGAAACTGATTATAAGGCGATATAAGGATATTTATGACGGAACGATCGGCAAATTTGAGCTAGTAGGCGTAAATACCGTGCTGATGACGGGCTATACGCTAGAGTCCGCAGGGCCCGATACCACCGCAAGGGGCAAAGATAGGCGCATACCGGCGGGACTTTATAGCGTGGTTTGGCATCGCTCGCCAAAATTTAACCGCGTGGTGCCGGTGCTTTTTAACGAGCGAGTAGCGAAAGATCGCTACATAGAGATACATGCGGGCAACTATCCAAAGCATACCGAGGGATGCATATTGGTAGGCAAGTGGGCAAACGACGAGGGAGTATTTGAGAGCGTCAAAACGCTAGAAGCCTTGCTTAGTTTTATCCAGGGTAAGAGCATTGAAGTGGAGATCATAAACGATATAAAATAATATTTTAAAAGCCTTTTAAAAAGGAGTTTAAAAGGTAAAAATTTACGTTAGAAATCAAAGTGAAAAATGGCGGTTTTTACTCCACTTTGA
>CALIWP010000195.1 GCA_938046705.1 uncultured Campylobacter sp.
ATTTTACACAAAAATATTTTTGAATGATTTGGGATAAGCGACTTGTCTTGCGAGCGTTTCTAAATTCTTTTTGCTTCGCTCTGCTCGCAAACTGCAAGCAGAACGTAAATTTCGCCCTGCGATAGGCTATATGCCTTAGCTTGGGACGAAATTTACTTATTCCATTTGGCTACGAGCCTAGCGACGCGGAAAACATTTAAAATCATCTCGCGATATTTGCCTTGACTTTCTATGTTAAAATTTGGCGTTATATTGCGCTAAATTTGCAAATTTCTACTTTAAATTTACTAGTTAAGCCGCTTGCTTTATCGTCGTCAAATTTTAACCCTATCGCTATTTTAAACAAATCGCTTCAAGCCTTGGGGCTCGTATTGCTAAAGCTGCAAATTTGTGGTTATTTTTATTAAATTTGATCGTTTTTAAATCAAAGTATCTAAAAGTAACATTAACTAAAAGAACTAAATATTATTCATTATCTTAATCTGCTTTTTACTCATTCATAAGGTTCGCGACTGTATATTACCTATATATTTACTTTATTTTTAAGGAGGCTTTATGCAAGAGGCAAACGACGGCAAAAAGCTAGCGATCGGCACCGTTGCCTTGATCCTAGCTATCGTCTTTTTCGGCGGTTTCTTAAAGGATGTCGCAGGCGGAATTTTTGATTTCGGTAAGCTAACCGGACAGTTTCCGGAGTGGTTTAAGACTGCAGGCGGCACAAGCGCAAAGGGCGGTTTTATATTTGCGCTTAGCCTAGTTCCGGCGATCATGCTCGCTCTTGGGTTCGTCGCGATATTTGAGAGATATTACGCACTTTACGCGGCTTCACGCTGGCTTACTCCCGTGCTAAAGCCTCTCATCGGTATCCCGGGCTGCTGCTCGATCTCGCTCATAGCTAGTACGCAAAGCACCGACGCAGGTAGCTCTACGGCTAAATTTTTACGACAAGACGGCAAGATTACTCACAAAGAGCTTTTGATATTTGCCGCGTTTCAGTTTAGCGCAGGCGCGATGATCACAAATTTCCTAGCATCTTTCGCTCCGTTACTTACGGTAGCCGATAAAAATGGAGCCCTAGCGCCTATATCTATCGCGGCGGGCTTGGGAATTATTTTGGTGTTTAAGGTATTTGGGGCAAATTTGATGAGACTTTACGTTAAAAAATTCGTAAAAGACGGGGAGACTGAAGTATGAGCGAGCAAGCTAATAATAAATTATTAACCGACGTTTTCGTAGAAGGCGCTAGAAAGGGCTGGGATATCGCCGTTCACAACACTATCCCAAACGTCCTTATGGCTTTTGTTATCATCCACATCCTAAAGGTCTCGGGCGCGCTTGATATCATAGGCAAGTATCTTGGCTTTGTTATGCTGCCGCTTGGGCTTCCTGGCGAGTCGATAGCGGTTATCATGGCGGCGTTTCTTAGCTGGGGCGGGTCTGCCGGCGTGCTAGTGGCGCTAGTTCAGGGTGGAACCCTAACGGCTCCAGATATCGCAGTACTGATCCCTGGTATGGCGCTAGTAGGCTCTACGGTGCAGTATATGGGGCGCGTGCTAGGCGTGCTAGGAATTCCGGGCAAGCACTACTTGGTGTTATTTGGCATATGTATCCTAAACGCCTATCTGGCGATGTTTGTGATGAGCCTCATCGTATAAAGGATAGTCCATGAAACAAGAGGAGCTAAAACAATATCTAGCTGAGCTAAAGGAGCTAACCGATATCGAGAGCCCGACGTGTAGCGTAGAGGGCGTAAACAGCGTCGCAAAGTGGTTTATGAATAAAGCGGAAACGCTCGGCCTAAAGCATGAAAAAATAGCGCTTGGCACCGATAAGGTTGCTGACTGCCTATTTATCTCAAACAATCCCAACGCGGTGAAATTTGACGTGCTTTTCGTCGCGCACATGGATACGGTTTTTCCCTTAGGCTCGGTGCAAAGTACGCCTTTTACCCAAAATGAGGGCAGGATAAATGCGCTAGGCGTCATCGACGATAAGGGTGGCGCGCTGCTATCGCTCTACGTCATCAAGGAGCTTGATCTTAGTAAAATCAACGTCGCTTTGTTTCTAAACTCGCACGAGGAGACGGGGTCAAATTTCGCCAAAGAAAAGATCCGAGAATACGCAAGAAAGTCTAAATTTTGCCTCGTGATGGAGCCTGCTCGCGAGGACGACTCGATGGTGGCGACTAGAAAAGGAGTGATGACCTATGTGATAGATTTTCACGGCGTGGGTGCGCATGCGGGCAACCACCCCGAGCTTGGCCGCTCGGCGCTCGTCGAGGCGGCAAATTTCGTAGTCGAGCTATCAAAGCTGACCGATTTTGCGGCGGGACATACCTTTAACTCCATAATCACAAACGGCGGCACCGCGCACAACGTCGTGCCCGAGTTTGCCAGCGTGACCTGCGAGATGAGGTATAAATTTGCCTCCTCGGTCGAGTTTTTTAACAAAAAGTTGGACGAGATACTAAGCAAAGGCATCGTAGACGGCGTAACTCACAAAAAGACGCTAATCAACGAAGAGGCGCCGATGATAGACGAGCAAAATTTGCCGAGAATCAAAGCGATATTTGACGAGGTCGCCAAAGAAACGGGCGCGAAGGTGAGCTGGGTGGACGCCGGCGGTCTAAGCGACGGCAACATCACGGCCTCGGCGGGCTGCCCGACGATCGACGGACTAGGGCCTACGGGCGGAAATATGCACACTAAAAACGAATACATGGAAGTTGACTCCGTCGTTCCGAAGTGCAATCTCGTGCTAGACGTCATCAAAAAGCTTGTTTAAATTTAACGGCAAAAGGGTCAAATTTGGCTCTTTTGTCTTAAATTTTAAAATTTGAAAGCCTTGTTTTGTAGCTAAATTTAGTCCAAATTTAGCTACAAATTTCACCATAAAATTTAAAATAAAAACTGCCAATTTTTAACACTCCCATATCCTTTCGTACTATAATTTTATTATAAATCTATTTAAGGAAGGTACTATGAAAAAGCTACTTTTGAGTGCTGCGACGATCGGCATTTTGGTTGCTTTTGCTCAGGCAAATCCGTCTGCTGACTACGGCGAAGCGTTAAAAGCTAAGGCGCAAGGTGATTACGCAAGCGCGACGGCGCTTTTTAAATCTGCTTGCTACGAGGGCGGCAACGACTCGGCTTGCAAGGAGCTGGGCGAGATCTACGAGAGCGGACGCGGCTCGCAAGTGAGTAAAAACATGACCTTGGCTAATGAAGCTTATAATAAGTGCTGCGACCTAGACCCATCCAGAAGCGACTGCTGCTCGGAAGTAGGCAGGGAGGCAAAGCCCAGAAAGATACTAAAAGTGCCTGAAAGACCAAAGGATAGCGAAGAGCTGGTAACTGCTGCAAAAGAGTGCCAAGAGGGTAGCGCCGAGCAGTGCGAAAAGGCTTTTGGTCTTTATCAAGAAAACCGCCACAGCGAGAAATTTAAGGCATCGTCAAAGGGCTGCGAACTAGGCAGTGGCGTGCTTTGCGAGGAGGCGGGTCTGGCATACGTGAGAGGTTACGGCGTCCAGCAGGATCAGGGTACTGCCGCTCAGTTTTTCTTAAAAGCTTGTAATGCCAATAACGCATCCGCGTGCGCACGAATAGGCGTCATGGCTAGAGATATGGGCAATGTCGATGCTGCGGCGGAGATACTGGAACAGGCATGTCAGTCGCTTCCGTGAGCTTGTAGGGACCTAGCGATGATATATCAAAACGACTCATATGACCGCAAAGACGAAGAAAAGGCGCGCGCTTTATATAAAAAGGCGTGCGACGGCGGAGATAATATCGGCTGCGCCGGACTTCAGCAGATGGGCCAGTAAGGTCATCTAAAGCAAAAGACTGCACAGAGGAATAAATTTGAAGCCGAATTTTATTGGCGCAGTCTTTGATTTCGTCGCGTTTACGGCGAATTTTGGCGGACTTGGTTTCGTCAAAATTGAGCTTATTTGACGGCGACAAATTTGACGCCTATAACTCGTTTTTTTAAATTTAACGGCTTAGATTTTGATTTTTGCTTATTTTTTAGTAAAATGAGCGCTAAATTTAAAGGAGAAAATATACCAAAAGACGCAAACGGTACCGAACTAAACGCCGGAGATAACGTAACTTTGACCAAAGATCTAAAAGTAAAAGGCGCGGGCGCGACGCTAAAGCGCGGAACCATGGTGAAAAATATAAAAATCACGGATAACGACAAAGAGATCGAAGGCAGAATCGATAAAATGGGCGTTATCGTGCTAAAGACGGAGTTTTTAAAGAAGGCTTAGTTTTACCTGGAAGTAAATGTAAATTTGACGCGATAAGTCGCTCATTAAATTTATATGCCTAACGATATTTGCATGGTTTTTTATTTGTTTCAAAAGTCGCAAAATCACATCCAAGCTATCCTTAAACCCGAAAAAGTTATAATCGCGCCCAAGGTATGGCAAGTGAT
>CALIWP010000196.1 GCA_938046705.1 uncultured Campylobacter sp.
TTTTGGTGGCGGCGCTGGATCGAGCAGTCGCGCTCGGCTAGGTGGATGATGTTGCCGTATTTGTCGCCTAAAATTTGAAACTCGATGTGGCGCGGATTTACGACGTATTTTTCCATAAAAACTTCGTCGTTGTTAAAAAACGCCTTAGCTTCGCGCTTGCAGCTTTCAAAGCTGGATTCTAGCTCCTCTTCTTTCCACACGACGCGTATGCCGCGTCCGCCGCCGCCGCCGCTAGCTTTTAGGATGACGGGGTAGCCGATACGTTCGGCGTAGAGCTTGATATTTTCTATCGTTTCGTTGTTTAGCTTTTCGGTGCCGGGCACGATAGGGATGCCGTTTTTGTTCATCAGGTAGCGAGCGATGTTTTTATTGCCCATTTTTCGGATGACGTCGGCGGTAGGCCCGATGAAAACCAGTCCTGCATCCTCGACTTCTTTGGCAAATTCGTAGTTTTCACTCAAAAATCCGTAGCCCGGGTGTATCGCGTCCGCGCCGCATGCTTTTGCAACCTCGACGATGCGCTTGGCGTCTAGGTAGCCCTTGATCGGGTCGATGCCGATCTGGTAGGCCTCGTCGGCTATTTTGACGTGCAGGCAGTCTTGGTCGGGCTTGGTGTAGATGGCGACGTTTTTGATGTGTAGGTCTTTGCAGGCGCGGATCACGCGAACGGCGATCTCTCCGCGGTTTGCGATCAAAATTTTATGTATCACTTGGCTTTCCTTTCTTATCGTTTTTTGAATTTTACTCTTTTTTGCTTGCTGATGCTTGAATTTTGCTTTTTTAGAGCTCGATCTTTGTTATGCCGTCTTTAAATTTGCTCTTTTTGTTATCTTTAACTGTTTTTGCTATTAAATTTTTAGCTTGTACTACCTTTATTTATATATTTTAGTGCTCGGTAGCCAGGCGCGCTTATTTTTGATTAAATTTGCTGCATAAGATAACATAAAGATTTTTTATAGACGATTAAATGCGGCAAATTTGGCGCACAAATTTGAAATTTTATTGGCATGCATCAAATTTGACATAGTAGGGGAGGCAAAAAATAAAATTTTTAGCAACTATGTCAAAATTTATGAAAGATTTAAGAAACCTTTGGCTATACTTCACATTTCTTTTAAAGTGCGCTCGTAGCTCAGCTGGATAGAGCATTTGATTGCGGTTCAAAAGGTCAGGGATTCGAATTCCTTCGAGCGCACCACGATACTTACAAAACCGATAAAAATCCCCAAAATTCATGCTTTTATTTAACTAACGAAAACCGTTAAACGCGAAATTTATCAAATTTAACGCCCTAAAATTTCCCAACTTTACTTCCCAAGCGTTTTTGGGAAGTTTTTTTAAGCAAATTCCGACAAGTAGGCCTCAAAGTTTTTATAATTAATTAAAAGCGGGGTCGAAAATGAAACTCACTCAACAACTAAACTCTAAAGTTGCGCCTGACGACGCTATTCGTGATTACAAGCTCCCAAGCGATAAAAAAGAAAGTCGCCAAATGCTTACAGATACAGGCTTGTGTCTGAAAATTAAAAAGCTTCACAAGAAAAACACTACGCATGTAGAATACCGAAAA
>CALIWP010000197.1 GCA_938046705.1 uncultured Campylobacter sp.
TATTAGCTTCCCTGGCTAGCGTAATTAAATTTACCGCGTCACCGTGGTGCGAAACAATGGCAAGAAAGCCAAATAGGGTTGGTATTTCATCAAATTTTGAGTTTAATATGAAAAAATATGCCGACAGAAGTGAGTGGTTTTTATCCAGCTTGTCGTTTGAGGTATCTCTGATGTAAATTTGAAAATTATTTTTTAGTTTTGCGATGTCGTGATAGAGTTTGACCTGCTTATCTAGCTCTTCGTCGCCAGCAGAGATCATATTTTTTATATGATTTTCCAAAAGTTTATTTGGATGAGACCAAAACTCGTCAAATAAAATAGACTCTTTCATCGTTTATCTGGTATATATTTCCGTGATTTTTAGATTTTATAGCTTCTTTGCCGTTTATTTCCATTACAAAGTCTTTAAAATCTTTAAAAATTCGTCCATTTTCGCAGTCGCAAGGCATTCTGGCCATAGTTAATTTCGCATTTTCATTAATACCATCAAAAACAAAATCTTCCATAAGCGTAAATGTATCTATAAAGCTTTCATCTTGCGATATTTTTTCGCATATTTTTATATCTATCCAGCTAAAATCTGCTATACAAAAGTTTATCCCAAGATACGGCGTAAAGGCGGTTTTGTGTTCTTTTAAATTTGAAATTATCTTATCCCGGTAGCTTTGCTCTAAATTTCCTAAATTTAAAAATACGACATAAGACGGCGAGCAGATGAGCTCTCTGTAAAATTGCTTTTTCTCCTTGGCATTTTGATAGCCTTCCTCTATGTGCATATTGCTTGAGAGGGCAAATTTTATGCCGTTAAAAACAAAACTCTTTTTTAAAATTTGCCTATCTATTTTTACGCTGTATTTGATACTGGATAGCTTAAAATACTCCTCCTCGCCTATAACGGCGCCTAAAAAGCCCATTATAGCAGTCTTTGGCGGCACCGGATAGGTTAAACTAGAATAAATCGTCGCCGGATGCGAAAAATGAGCGTAATCGCCGAACAATCTAAAGGCAATAATGCTCATTTTACGCCTCTATCTTTTTCCAGCTACTGTCAAAATTTTCTTTGTTTATCGCTTCAAAATCATAATCGCTCACATACTCTATTTTTTCTATATTTGCAGCATATCTTGCGAGTTTATTCTTTAAATTTGTAAAGTCGATAGCGTATTCGTTGATACTTCTTATCGCCCTATCTTCTTTTTCGCTTTTTAGGCTTATGCTATTGTTTAGGTCGCCCGCAAACGTATCGTCCTTATACGTGATGATTAGCATAAACCTCGGAGTCTGGCCGATTTTGGAGCGAGTCGTTAGATTTTTAGTGCCGTGCCACAAAGCTTTTAAAATTTTAGCCTCATCGGCTTCGTTAAAGCCCGTTTTTGCCGCATTGTAGTTATCAATAATGCCGTAAGTAGCAAAAACAGCGTATTTTAAAAATTTTTCCTCTCTAAAAGTCGCTTGATCTTTTTGCTTTTTAGGATCGTTTGGATCGTAATCGCTGGCAAAAGCGCCGGTTCCTCTTACGTGCTCTATCTCAACCTTATTTAAAGATTTGCTTAATCTAAACTGCACCGGACCGGTAAACTGAACGCCCGCGGTTTTTATCTCTTTATCCTGCTTCATCTCGTCTTTATCCGAAATCGGCAAGACGCCGCCAAATGCGCGAATATCGATAAATTTAGACAAAATTTCTTTTTGCAGTTCACTTTTACTTTGCTTTATGTTTATGCTTTGTCTAATCGCTGTTTTAGCGTCTAGTACGGCATCTTCTATCCTATACTCCTTTATAAAAATCGACGCCTC
Organism: uncultured Campylobacter sp.; assembly: GCA_938046705.1. The sequence goes on from CALIWP010000197.1 coordinate 1,798, forward strand.
GTCTTTTTTCATAATCTCGTCTCTGATAGTTCTTTTTATGCGCACGTCCGTTACTTCGGCTATGCCGGTTTCATCATCATACCTAGGAGCGTTATCCTTTAGCATATCGCCGTTTGGGTTCCAATTCTCTCCATCCCACAAAAAAAGTATCTCTTTTTTCTGCATTTTATTCTCCTTTTATTTCGTTTTATCTTTTAGAAATTTGCGATAATCGCTTCCGCCCATAGCAAAAGCAAGCGTAGTATGAGAGCTTTTTACTATCTTGCCTTCTCTAAAAAAAACTTGCGGTAAAATTTCAATCAAACACTCTTTTATATTTTCAACGTTAGAATTTGATTTGCCAGAAGCTGCCTTAAGCTTTCTAATCATCTCATCGCACTTAGTCCAAATTTGCTCCAAATTTTCCCTACTTATCGAGCCGCAGTCATTGAGCCAGTTGCTAAACGATACGCCGCTATTAACGCCAAATTGCCAATTTATCAGAGCTGCGCTTAGCATACCGAGCAAATAAGCGCTAATAAGCGCGTCATCTTGATTTAAAAATTCGCTATTTTTTATTAGCTCTTTAATCAGTTCCTTTTTATCGGTTAAATTTTCCAAATCACACTCCTTTTGAAACACTAGTTTTTTATTTAAGACATCGATTTCATTAAAAAAATTTTGATATTTCGTAATATTTTCAAACTTTCTTTCTTTATATAAATATAAATCGTTAAAATATTTGCTCCATTCTAATTTTTTTGCATAACTTTTATTGACGCTACCGTAATAAATCAAATCGCTATATCTTTCTATCATAATCTCTAAATCAAATTTATTTCGCGACAGTAAAAAACTCATCACGCCAAGCCCGTCTTCAAACAAATTTTGCAAATAAATCGTTTCGTCGGTTCCACTGTTTTTTTCATAGAAGGCTTTTATGTCAAAGCTGCCCATTAAATTTGAAATTTTAGAGATAAAAGAGGGTAAAACGTCATCTATCGCAAGCTTTAAATCGATAGCGGCGTTGCTTTGCGTATAAAATAAAATCGTATTTAAAACCGGTAAATTTTCCTGTTTTTTAGCAGCGATCTCAAGATAATCATTTATGCTAAATTTTATAACTTCTTCGGCGATTTCAATACTTTTCATATCGCTCTTTGAAGTTTCTTCAAGTATTTTTACGATCTCTTCTAAATTTACCGAACTATCTAAAATCGTCGGCAAAATCGCCATCTTCATACCGTAAAAATTATGCGATAGTTTATCTTTTATCGCTTTAAAGCCGTTTTCTACCTTTTTTGCGCTAATGGTGCTTAGCGGCAGGAGTTTTGATTTGATAAATTGCATATTAGCAGGCATCTCATTTACCGAGCAAAACGCCAAATTTGCATCACCGCCGATACCTTTTTCATTTGTCAAAATATCGTATCCGTAAGATGATTTTTGCTCTTTTACGCTGATATGATTTTCAAAAATTTGCTTAAAATAGGCAGAAACGGGCTTGCCCTTGTATGAGAGCGAGAAAAAAGTGGCGACCTTTTTGCCTTTTTCCTTTTTTATCTCATCAAGGCCTTTGATCTCATCTATAATATTGGCAAAATATTCTTCATTTATACTTGACAATATAGACAAAATAGCGTCATTTTCTATATTGCTCGGCTCAAAAAATGAGAGCAAATTTGAAACCGATCTCGAAACGCCTTTTATAAATTTAGCTTCGTCTTTATTTACTTCTTTGGATAAAAATTGAGAATTTGGAAAAAGATTACCGGAATTTGCGCCTACGCCAAATCTACATATTATCAGATCGTCTTTATTTATGTTTAAATTCGGTTCTATTTGCTTAGTTTCTATGTCGCAGAGATATACCTTGATTGTATCGTATTTGTAGGCTTCGTTTTTGAGACGCTTTTCGTCTTTTTGATATATTTCGCCTATGTCGGCGAAAATTTTAACTATATCGCCCAAGAGATTCCCCTAAATTAAGTTGGCATAATTATACTGCAAGCAATCTTTGATGTCAAGTTATTATAATTTACATAGATTTTACTTGATTTTTTGAGTATGTTTTTATAAAATACTCTTTGAAAAGCAAGTATTACTTGTTCTCCTTATAGGCTTTTAAATTTATATTTTACTTAACTTGCTTTTCCTTTGCTATCTCCACAAACCCTGCTCCACAGTTCATGCATCCGCTTCCAATGCCCACATCAAGGATCAAATTTATAAGCTCAGGCTGCGCGCAAATTTTCCATTTCGCTTGCCAAGCCTGAACCGGCGAGCGGTTGTTGCCGTAGTAAAAATTAAACGGATTTTGCAAATTTTGCCAGAGCAAATTTAGCTCAAATTCGCCCTCGTATCTGCGCCCGGTAAGCGTTTCAAATCTTTGCAAGGCGTTTATTTTCATCATCTCAAGATGCCTGGAGTCTTGCGGCTGCAGGTAAATTTTATGCCCCAAAAGTCCGCCTACCGCGCATGCCACACAGCCTTGCAGCACCGCTTCGCTTTGTGCAGTTCTATGCTCACTCACCGCCACCGTCGTATCGCACAGACAAAGCTCGCCCAAGTTTAACCCGTCTTTTAGCACGGCAAGCGCGATTGTTTTTTCAAATTCCGGCTCATACGAGGTAAATCTGATCCGCAATTTTGAGCCATTTAAACGAAAGTCAAAGTTCGTTCGTTTAAAAATTTTGCCGCTCGGCTCGTGCCTATATCCTTCGTGCTCGGCGCTTGGCAGATAGCGGTAGATGTAGCCCTGGATGAGCTGGGGCAGCGCCTTTGAAATTTTTAAATTTGCGCTTGGCAAACGTGAGGTTATCGTGAGCATTTTTATCCTTAAATTTGCTAATTTTTTAATGCAATTATAAAAAGTATTGCATTAAAAATCGGTTTTGCACAAAAATGCTGCGAAATTTCAAATTTTATCCGTCAAATTCGCTAAAATATCCGAAAAAATCACACAAGGAGAGCAAATGAAATACGATTTTGACGCGCCTGTAGAGCGAGGCGGGACGTATTCATCGAAATGGAAAACAAGCGGCGACGAACTGCCGATGTGGGTGGCGGATATGGATTTTAAGGTCGCGCCCGAAATTTTAGAAGCGCTGCAAAAGCGCCTAGACAACGGGGTTTTTGGCTACTCGTACGTGCCGCAGGAGTGGAGCGAGGCCATCTGTTCGTGGTGGAGCAGGCGCCACGACGTCAAATTTGACCCGAGCTGGCTGATTTTTTGCACGGGCGTGATCCCGATCATTAGCTCCGCCGTGCGCAAATTTACGAGCGTGGGCGATAAAATCGTGATCCAAAGCCCCGTCTATCACGTCTTTTACCGCAGCATCGAAAACAACGGCAGAGTCGCGCTCGCAAACGAGCTAGCCTACGACGGGCGCGGCTACGATATAGATTTTACCGACCTAGAAGAAAAGCTCGCCGATCCGCTAACGACGATGTTTATCCTTTGCAACCCGCACAATCCCGTCGGTAAAATTTGGAGCGAGGAAAAGCTAGCCAAAATCGGCGAACTATGCGCTAAACACGGCGTTTTGGTGATCTCTGACGAGATACATTGCGACATCACGAGCCCTAGCAAAAACTACGTGCCGTTTATCCGCGCGAGCGAGACTTGCAAAAACATCTCGATCACCTGCGTTTCGCCGACCAAGGCCTTTAACATCGCGGGCCTGCAAAGCTCCACCGCTGTAGTGCCGAACCCAAAACTGCGCGCCAAAATGGCAAAGGCCATCAACGACGACGAGGTCGGCGAGGGCAATGCGTTTTCTTGTATCGCGGCGATCGCGGCGTTTGAGCAAGGCGAAGCATGGCTCGAGCAGATGCGCGAATACGTAGAGCAAAACCGCAAAATCGTGAGCGAGTTTTTGCAAAACGAACTACCGCAGATCAGGCTTGTAGAGCAGGACGCCACATATCTGCTCTGGCTTGATTGCCGCGAAATTTGCGACGACGCGAGCGATTTTCATAAATTTTTACGCCAAAAAGCGGGACTTTGGCTAAACGACGGCAACGCGTATAGGGGTGCCGAGAAGTGCTTCCTGCGCCTTAATATCGCCACGCAAAGATCGCGCGTACTGGAGGGGCTAAAACGCCTAAAATCAGGCGCTCTAGCCTACGCGAAAAGCAGGGAATAATATATTTACGAAAAATTGGGATAAAATTTAGACCTTTTTGGTATGATTTCGGCGTCCGACAAGAAAACCTCCTTTTTGTAACGGCGCCTCGGCTCCCCCTGCCGAGGCGTTTTTGTCTTATTCATTAAGCTTTTTTAGTTATAATCCTTCTCATAAATTTACTCCGCCTAGCTCAAATTTAAGCAAATTTAGCGTTTCAGGCGAAAGGACGAAAATGCTAACTCACATAGACGAAAATAACCGCCCCAAAATGGTCGACGTAAGCGACAAGGGCGTAACTACGCGCATAGCCGTAGCAAGCGGCATCATAAAAATGTCGCGCGAAGCCTTTGACGCGATCAAAAACAACACGGGCAAAAAAGGCCCCGTCCTGCAAACCGCCGTCGTAGGCGCGATAATGGGCGCGAAAAAGACGAGCGAACTCATCCCGATGTGCCACCCGCTGCTAATCAGTGGCATAAACTGCGACATCGACGAGCTAACCGAAATCTGTGCCTACAAGCTAACCGTTAGCGTCAAGATAGACGGCAAAACAGGCGTCGAGATGGAGGCACTAACAGGCGTTAGCGTCGGTCTCCTAACGATCTACGATATGATAAAAGCGATAGATAAAACCATGCAGATAACAGATATCGCGCTAGAAAGCAAGAGCGGAGGCAAAAGTGGCGACTACGTGCGATCTAAATAAAGAACCTGAAATCTCATACCCAAATTTTTGGGAATACAAAATCATCGTGCTTGATAGTGAAAACGCCGAAGCTATCGCGCAGGGCGTCGTAGGCGAGAGGCAACACAAGATAACGCCGTCAAAATCGAGCAAAGAGAGCAAATACAAAAGCTACAATCTAAGCGTTTTGGTTAATTCTAACCAGGAGCGATTAGAGATATTTTCCGCGCTAAGACGCGTTTGCAAATACGTACTATAAGGACTTTCATGCAAAATTTAGTCTTCATCCAAACCATAAAAGAGAACAAAAACGACCCGCAAATTTCCGTTTTGATCAGGGAATTTGCGCTAAGCGAGTTTAGAAAAAGCATCAAAGGCGCAAAAGGCGGCGACGCAAACGCGGCTCTGGCTAAAGAATTTGAGCAAATTTGCGAGGCGCTAAAAGGCGAGGATCTGCTAAACCGCCAAAACGTCGCCAACCTCATCCAAAGCGCAGGCGACGCGCTAAGCGAGGCAAAAGAGCAGTATATCCACCGCCTAATCTACGAAAAAGAGCAGATCGAGCGGCAAATTTACGCGCAAAAAGACGAGATCAAAAACGACGTTCGCGCGCTGCTTGAAAATATGGAAAATTTCATCAAAAGCAGCGACCTGGCGGATAAAGATGAAATTTTAACCGCGATAGACGAAAAAATGCTCTGCGAGCTGCAAATGCTGGGAATCCTAAAAGAAACCACCGAGGCGGCGTTTCTAACCGCGATCGAAAAGGGCGACGACGTGAAAGATACGGTGGAGCAAATCGCCAAAAACGTCGTACTTAGCGCGATAAACGAGGGCGAAGCGAGCAAAGAGCGCATCCTGGAGATCGCAAGGACGGTCTGCGAGGCGGCGAGCGAGATAGCTGACGTCGATCAGGCCTTTGCCAAAGAACTAATCAGCGGCGCGATCGGGGGCGTAAAAGAAGCGCTTGGCAAAAGGACGGAGAAGTTTATCGAGGAGATCAAATTTGCCCCGGACGGCCAGAGGCTGCTGGGCGAGGCTAGAGAATTTGTTAGACTCGAGGAGAGATTTGTAGCGATGCTGCGCGATATGGCGCGCTCAGAGGAGCCGTCTGCTGCCGTGATAAACGAAATCCTAGACGAGTCCATAGATAGCTACTTCGCCAAATTTAAGCGCCTGCAAAACGACGTTTCGCGCCAGATCGAGCTTCAGCTAGAGGAGCTAAAATTTAACGAAAATATCGATAAATTCGCTAGCCTTGCCGGAGCTAAATTTGAGGAGCTAAAGCGCGAGGTCGGCCAGGCCGGCGATAAGCTTAAAGAAAATTTTAACGCCAAAGAACGCATCGAAGCGCTCAAAAAAGAGATCAGCGACTTTGAAAAACGAACCGAGGAGAAACTAACCGAGATAAGTGCTAGCGAGATCGGCGAGAACCTCAAAGCAAAATCAAAAGAACTAGGCGAGAAGCTCTACAAAGCCGCCGAAAATCTCATAAAAACCGCCAAAGAAAAGATTGGCAAAAAAGAGGACGAGAAAAAAGACGAGTGAGCCCAGCCTGGGCGCATTTAGTTAAAGTTGCGCCCGAATTTACTTATTTGTTTGGACGGTGATAAATTTGATGCGCCGAATTTACGCTCGAATTTGCCTCCGTCAAAATGCTACGCGACGCTAAATTTAATATCAAAGGAACAAAGATGAGTATCACCTTTTTTGTTAAAAATAAAAAGAAGTTTCTAGTCGGCCTTGCACCCGTGATGAGCGTGGAGGAGGCGCTGCGGCTGGTGCCGAATTTATCGCAGTTTAACGCCGACGAGGACGATGAGGAGTTTGACGCAGATAGCTTTTACGGTGCAAAGCTTGACGAGTTTGACTGCCTAGTTGCCGGCACGGACGGGCTTAGCGGACGCGGCTTTGAGATCGGATACGAAGACGGCGCCTATAACGTCCGCATCGGTACGCCAAGCACCCGCGCGGACTGGAAAATCGCTCTAGAGTACTTAAAAAACCTAGCCCTAAAAAT
>CALIWP010000198.1 GCA_938046705.1 uncultured Campylobacter sp.
TACCGTAGCCTCGTAGCACGACGCAGCCGCCCTCAAATTCGTTTAATATAGCAATGCCCAGCGGCGTCTTTCCACTGCCGCCTAGGGTTAAATTTCCGATGCTGATAATCGGGATGTCAAAATCTAAAGCTTTGCTAAATTTGGATTTTAAAATCACGCCCGCACAGTAAATCCAGCTAAGCGGCAAAAGCGCAATAGCTAGGCACTTTTGCCATAAATTTGGAGTGTAAAAATACTCCTGCACGAAGGCGTAAATTTTCCTTTTAAACACGCGTTTTGGCTACTTCTCGCACGCTCTCGCAGATATAGGCGACCTCTTCGTCGCTAAGCGCGTTGTAAACGGGCAGCGAAAGCACCTGCTGATAGGTTTTTAGCGCATTCGGGAAGGAATTTACCTTAAGCCCGTATTTGCTTTTATAGTAGCTTAAAAGGTGCATCGGTTTGTAGTGAAGCGCCGTGTGGATGTCGCGCTCTAGTAGCTCCTTAGCGAACCCGTCGCGGTTTTTGTCGATCTTGATGATGTACTGAATATAGACGTGGTCGCGCTTTTTGATCGGTAGCGAGACGTGCGGGCAGCCTGCGAGCTCTTTGTCGTAGATGGCGGCGATCTGTCTGCGCCGAGCGATAAATTTATCCGTCTTTTCAAACTGCGCCACCGCATACGCTGCGCAAAGCCCCGTTAGATCATACTTCACGCCGATATCTACGACGTCGTAGACGTAGCCTAGGTTGCCGTCTTTATCTATGCCGCCATTCACGATCGCGTGGTTTCGCAGTAGTCTAGCGCGCTCGGCGATGGCATCGTCGTCCGTTAGCATAAAGCCGGCCGTTGCGATCGGGTTTGTGAGCTGCGAATGCACGTTAAAGCAAGAGATAAGCGAGCGGTCATCAGAGCCGATTTTTACGCCGTTATAGGTTAGGCCGACGGACTTGCCGGCGTCATCGAGCACCTTTACGTCGTACTCCTGCGCGATAGTGTAGATCTCGTCCATATCCGACGCCTGCCCTCCGACGTGGTTTACGAAGATACCTTTTAGCTTTTTGTGATTGTGCACTTTTAGCGTGTCTCGCAGCGATTGGGGGTTCATGTTAAAGTCGTCTTCGTTGATGTCAACGAATATCGGCTCGGCGTCAAAATGCCTGATCGCCTGCGCCACGCTCGGAGTAGAGTTTACCGAGCAGATGATCTTGTCGCCGCGTTTTAGATCCATCGAACAAAGCGCCAAATGGTGAGCGGCGCTGTTGTTATTTGTCGTAACGGCGTGCTTTACGCCAAAATACTCCCTAAGCTCGGACTCCAGCCTCTCCACGATCACCGAACCGTGGTCGTTTAGAGCCTCTTTGATGAGCGTAATCTCGGCCTCGTCGATAGTAGGTCTATAAAACGCTATCTCTTCCATTGTGCCTCCTTGTTTTTTATTTTTATCTTACCTTCTGCATTTCTTTTTTTGTTTTTAAATTTATTTTGCCGCCAAATTTACGGCAGTTTTATCTATATTTTACTTTCAGAAAAATCATCGCGACTTTGCCGTTAAATTTACCGTATCTCAAAGCCGAGCAAATTTGACACCAAACAAGCCGTCAAATTTCACCGTTTTTGACTTTCAAAACCTCAGCCAAATTTATCGCCGTAGCCGTAAATTTAGCTCAAATTTTACTCACAGTCCAAGCTAGCAACGGGCGGCAACGAGAGTTTAAATTTATTCGCTCTCATCCTTGAAAATATCATCGCAACGAGCTTTGGGTCAAATTCGCACGCCAGCTCGGCCTCGCTTTTACTCTGCGTCAGACGTAAAACTTCATCCAGCCGCTCGTAGCTATAGCCTATATCAACCTCGTCGCTTTGCCCTTCCCAAAGGTCGGCAGACGGGGCTTTTGCGATGATTTTTTCATCGATGCCTAGTTCGCGCGCCAGCTCGTAAATTTCAGTCTTAAAAAGCTCGCCGATCGGATTTAGCGCGCACGCCATATCGCCGTAGATCGTGCCGTATCCAAGAAGGCGCTCGCTTTTGTTGCTAGTACCCACGACTAGCGCGTTTGTCTTTGCCGAATAGTCGTAAAGCAGGCACATCCTGGCTCTTGCGCTTAGATTTCCCATACGCAAATTTGACAGCGGCTCGCCGATTTGCGCGGTAAAACTATCCAAAATCGGCTGGATTTCGATGATTTTATGCGTTATTTTTAGATCTTCGCAAAGCTTTAGCGCGTCGCTTAAATTTCGCTCGTTTGAGTACTTCGTCGGCATCAAAAGCGCATGCATTTCAAAGCCCGTGCGCGCGCAAAGAGCGGCTACAACGGCAGAGTCCAGACCGCCGCTAACGCCCAAAACAAAACCATTTGCGCCGCTTTTTTGGAGGTAGCTCGTCAAAAACTCGGTTAGCTTCAGGCTGATTTGCGAATAATTTTTCATAACGATTATCACCGATAAATTTAAATTCTAAAATATTATACAATTTTTTTATAAAATTTAACTTTTAAGCTTAAAAAATATACAATTTATTTTAATTAAATTTTATAAAAGGACAAACGTGAAAATTTTTTCAAAACCATGCGGAGATTATCAAACCAACTGCTACGTAATATCCAAAAACGGGCGCGAGATTATCATTGATCCAGGTCAAGATTCATATGACTTTGTCGTTAAAAATTCACACGCGCCACTCACTATTTTAAACACTCACGGGCATTCCGATCACGTTCTTGACAATGTTAGCTTAAAAAATTTTTTTAATGTTCCGGTTTACATCCACAAAGACGATAATTTCATGCTTCATGACGATCTTTGGGATGTGGGGCAGCAGCCGATGTATGACGCGATCTGCGTAGGCGGAGCGAAATTTGAGGACGTTAAATTTAACATAGAGGACTTTGAGATCGAGTTTATGCACTTTCCGGGGCATACGCCGGGATGCTGTATGGTGCGCGTGGATGAGGCGATTTTTAGCGGCGATTTTTTATTTAACGGCTCGATCGGGCGCTATGATTTTCCGTTTTCAAACGCCGAGGATATGCGCCAAAGCCTACTAAAATGCAAAAATTTGCAAGGAGATTTTGTACTGTATCCAGGCCACGGAGATAAAACGACGCTAAAAGCCGAGCAGGCGAATTTGGACTTTTGGATAAATATGATCGGTAGGGAGATAAGATTTTAACGGGTCAAATTTGAACTTTTAAGATTTTTAAAAAAACCGCGCTAAATTTAAAGCAGTCAAGCCAAACAAAACGGCAAATTTGGCGTTAAATTTATGCTGGTTTTCCCAAAATACCGCCAAAAAATGGCATAAAATCAAATTTAAAAGAAAAGACGGCGCTAAATTTACCGCGCCGCCAAATTTCATCAAATTTGACCGAGCTTACGCGTTTTGCTTCGCCTCTTCTTTGCGTTTTGCTTCGTTGCGTCTTTGTGCGGCTTGTTTTTGCAAGTTCGTTTTGTAAATTTTAAAGATATGATCCTCTAAAATCACGACCTGAAAAGTCCCCTCAAATACCTTTATATCGTTCGTCGTGCCAGTTACCCGCACCTCGCGCTTTTTGCTCTCATTAAAGTGCGAGCGCGCGTCAAATTCGATCGCTTCGTTTAGCTTGGTCGGCGCGAAAAAATGTATCTTAGCCCCGATAACTACGCTAAAAGTCTCATTGACCGCCGCCATCGCCGCGTAGCTAGCCGCCGAAAAAACAAACCCGCTATGTATAAGTCCCTCGCTATCGGCCACCATGTCGCTAGTGGCGAAAAAGCGCGTTTTGGCGCGGTTTGGCTCGAGCTGCGTCACGGCGCCACTAAGACCGATTTTTATATTCGGCGAGGTTTTTAGCTCGTTGCGAAACGGATTTTCATCCTCTGGCAGTACGACCCCGTCGCTACTGTTGTCGTCGTAGATATTTTCGTCCATTTTTCACCTTTTTATACGCTTAGTTTTAGATAGACCCGTTTTGGTGCGGGATAGCCCTCGACCGTGCGCGCAGGGTCTGCGGGATCAAGGAAATCGCCCAAACTCTGACCCAAGATCCACTCGGTTTTTCGCTGCTCGTGCGCGTCCGTCGGCTTTGTAGCCAAAATTTGCGCGTCTTTAAAATTTGCCCTCTCGCACCAGTTTAAAAGCGCGCTAATAGTCGGCACGAAGTAGATATTTGGTATCTTTGAGTAGGTATTTTTGGGGCTCAGGGCAAAATCGCCCTCCATATCAAGATACATCGTGTCCAAAAATAGCTCGCCGCCCGCATTTAACGCGCCTTTTAGCTCTTTTAGCGTACGCACGGGATCGCTTCTGTGATAGAGCACGCCCAGGCAAAAGAGCACGTCAAATTTGACGCCGTAGTGCGGCAGATGCTCGACGCCTAGCAGCTCGTACTCTATGCCCGAGCGCGCAAACGCGTCGATAAATTTAAACTGCAAAAAGCTCATCACGCCAGGATCAAAGCCAATCAGCTTTTTTGGGTGCTGGAGCAACATACGAAAGAGATAGTAGCCGTTGTTGCAGCCGATATCGCCCACGACCTTGTCCGCTAGATCCATGTGCGGCGCGAGTAGGTTAAATTTGACAAAACTCCTCCACTCGCTGTCGATAAAGATATCGTCTATCTTAAACGGCCCCTTGCGCCACGAGCGTAAATTTAGTGCCGTTTGCAGCGTCTCTTCGCGCTCCGCTGGCGTTAAATTTGCACTTATCTCGACTATATCGTCAAATTTGAGCTCAAATTCGCGTCCCTTAAATTTAGCCGCCAGCTCCTCTACCTCACGCATCAAAGGCGCGTAGGTTTTGCCCGCCAGCTCCCTAGTCTTCGCCGCTCTAGCCGCTTCTAAACCCATCACTCCGTCCAGTCGATGATATTTTTAGGGCACTCTTTGTGATAGACGCCCGTCGCGTCGTAGTACTCCTTGCACTCGTTGTAGTACTTCGTCGTCACGCCGCGATCGTTTAAAAACACGCATCCGCCCAGCATAGCCGCCAGAGCCGAAAAAAATAAAATTTGCGCTAGAGTTTTCATTTGAAAAATTTAGCGTGCTTTTTCTTCATGTATTCGACGACTTCGAGCACCTCGTCCACGCCTTCGGCACCCGAGTTTTCTAGCGCGTCGTCGATACACTCGATGTAGGTCTCTGCGGCGTCTTGTAGCCTATCTTTTTTCACGCCGGCATAATAAAGCATCGCCTCCAGCATCATCGAAAGCTCGTAGCTTAGCTCGTCCACGGTAGGTTCTATTTCTTTCATTTTCTATCCTTGTAAAATCGTTTTTTTAGTTATTAGGTCGGTTATCTGCGCCTTTACGTTCTCATAGCTAAAGCTGTCTTTAAAGCCCGCAAAAAGCCCGCCGCTAGCGTTCACATGTCCGCCGCCGCCGACTAAATTTTTGGCCATCTGGCTGACGTCTACCTTGCCGTTAGCGCGAAAGCTAAGCGTCTTTTTGCTCGTAACGTCGATGAAAAAATCAATATCTGGGTTCGCAACTAAAAAATCGTTGCCGATAACGGAAGTATTGCCGATATTGTAGGTCAAAATGCCGTTAAGGTCGTTATACTTTATGCTAAATTTCTCTTTTTCTTCGCTTAGTTTTTTTACAACGAAGGCTGAGATAAGGTTGCTTAGCGTATCGTTTTTATCCTCTTTGAAAAAGTCCTTTTTAAACCCGAAAATCGCCTCATCAAGCCCGACGTAGTCGTCTCCCGCGTCAAAAAACTCCCTCGCGCGCTCGATAAGATAAAAAAGATAGCGCGAATTTTCAGCCTCAAACATCGTTTTGTTTATCTCTTTTGCGTTTGCGACGAGTCCGAGTCCGACCTTGCCCATTTCAAAATTTACGTCGTCTTTTAGCCAGATATCGACTGCGTTTACGACGTCGCTAAAGTGATTTAGGCTCGCATCGACGCCGTAAATTTTAGCGAAAAAATCATGAGTGATCTTGGTTGCGCACCTTGAGCTATCTAAAAAATACCAGCCAAATTTGCTCGCGCACTCGGCTCCGCTTTGGTGGTGATCGAGGAGCAAAATTTTAGCGTTTTTATTTACGAGCGCTTTTTCGTAGGCTTCGCACTGCTCCACCATCAAATTTAGATCCGTTATCAGGATAAGCGCTTTTTCGTCATTTTTAGCCGCTTCGTCTTTGCCGCGATTTTCGGACGCACCTTGCAAGCTCTCATTTTGCTCGCCGCTTAAATTTGACTGCGTCTGGGCTGCGCTTTTATCCGAAATTTGAGCCAAAATTTGATCAAATTTCTCGTCGATCTCCTTGCCGTAGTTTGAGTTATAAAATTTAACGTTTTTAAAATAGTGATTCGTTATTACCTGCGCGCCGTATCCGTCCAGATCGGTGTGCGAGAGGTGGTGGATGGTCATTTTATTCCTTACAAATTTGATATTTCTATCGTGCCTAGCGTCTCAAATGGCGTATTTGCCGCGACTTCGGCAAAGCTAAGCACCGTGATATCTATGGCGAAATTCGCGCAGATATCGGCGATAAATTTACGCAAGCTAGGCTCCACGCAAAGTATCATCGAGCCGTACTCCGAGATCGGCCGCTTCGCCCTCGCCTCGCGCAGAGCCTGCACGATCGCCGAGGTCTGCGAGACGTTTATCATCAGGTGATACGCGCCGTCTTTATACTGCACGGCGTCGATCAGCTTTTGCTGTGCGGCGGGCTCCATCACATAGAAATTTAAATGCCCGCCCTCATCAACGTAAAGCGAAGTGATAGCGCGAGCAAGCGCGGTGCGGACGTGCTCAACTATCATATCGAGATTCTTGCTAACCTCGGCGATGTCGCTTAGTGCCTCTAGGATGCTTAGCATATCTTT
>CALIWP010000199.1 GCA_938046705.1 uncultured Campylobacter sp.
GAGTTTGCCGGCTTTGAGGAGCTCGTTAAGCTCGGTAGGCCGCTTGACATATCGACTTTTGATCTCGCGGATGATAGGAGGATCTTTATCACCAAGCTCACCCAAACCGTCGCAAATTTCGTTAAGACGCAGCTAAATGGCGTAACCTACTACACAAAAAAGCTGCAAATATCGGGATATTTGATAGAGAGGCCAAACGACGCACAATGAGTAGTAAAAACGATAAAGAGCTCGATAGGCTGCGCAAAGACGTTCAAAACGCGCTAAACAGAACGCTCACTAAAGTAAAAAAAGAGCAATCAAATTTTATTACAAATCATATCGCGCTCGCCAAAAAGAAAATTAACTTTTTCACGACGCCAAAACGCGCGCGCCCGGACGATATGAGCATTAGCCTTTTTACCGTCAAGAAATATATCACGCCAGCCATGCTACCGCGCAAGGTATCAAACACCGGCGTAACCGTCACGATAAGCAAGCAAAAAAGCGTATTTTTAAGCGGCTTTGCACAGCAAACCCCAAGGCGCGGCGCCGGCAAATTTTTAATAAGCTCTAAAAACTCAAGCGCAGGAATATTCGGCGTTTCGCGCCACTCTTTGCGATCGAGCTACACGACATCCGGCGAGCGCAGGCTCTCGCGCCCTAGAGATGCATTTATAGTCAAGCGGCTAAACGATGATTTATCCGAATTTGCGTTAAAAGACGTCGATGCATTGCTTGAAAAAGCCCAAGAAATCTTTAATCAGGAGTTGGAAAAGTGAAATACCTAGCCAAAGACGGCGACACGTTAGACATGATCTGTTACAAGCACTACAAGAGCCTAAACGATAGCGTTTACTCGCAGTTTTTGAGAGCAAACGAGCATCTTTTAGGCAAAGAAAAACTATCAGGCGGCGACATCGTAAATTTGCCCGATATTGAAGTAAAAGCAGCCGTAAAGGTTACGTATCTATGGGATTAACGTCAAAATACCTCTCGCCGAAGGTTCAGATTTTTTATAACGGCGTAGATAAAACATCATCGATGGATTGGATCAGTATCAGCATAACCGACAACGAAGGTAAAGACACCGACAAGCTCAACATTACGCTAGGATACGGTAGCCCGGCGCCGCGCTTCAAAGATACCATCGATATTTATGTGGATAGCTTCTTTTTAGGTCATTTTATAATCGCCACAGTCAAAACAAAATACAAAAGAAGCTACGATATAGAGGCTATTGCGGCCGATTTTATGAGTTCGCTCAAAGATCGCAAAAGCAGATCGCACGTTAAGCTAAGCTATAGGCAAATTATCGAAAATATCGCCAAAGAGCATGGGCTAAACGTTAAGATTGACTTTGAGCGCTCAAACGAAGTCGTCGAGCTGGAGCAGCACGATATGAGCGATGCGGCGTTTTGCGAAAAGATAGCAAATGACCTAGATTTAACCTTTAGCATCAAAAACAAAACAATGATTTTTATCGATAGGGATAAAGTAACCGATCGCGTAGAGTATAGCTTAACCGAGGATGATTATTTAGAGCTAAATTTCGAGCAAACCGAAGTAACAAATTACGCCTCATGCGAGGTTACATGGCGCGATACAAAGGCGGGGCAAGATAAAGTAACAGTAGCCGGTAGCGGAACGCCGGTATTAAAAAGGCAGATTTTCTCAGCAGATAGCGAAGCGGAAGCGCTAAAAATCGCCCAAAGTTATCTACAAAATAAACAAAATAGCTCATTTAAGGGCAATGTGAGGTGTATGGGCGTGCCGTTTTTCGCCGGCGGATATTTAAATTTACAAATTAACGGCGAGACGAAACGAGCCATCATCAAAAAAATCACCCACACTATAAATAAAGCATGGATTAGCGATATTGAATTCTTTTAAATTTAGCGGTTTTTGTTACGGTTTGATACACTATTTTACAAAAAAACAATAATATTTTTTACGGAGTTAAAACGGAGTAAAGTAAAGATTAAGAATATAAAAGCGTATTTTAGGTGGCTATATGCCTAAATATTAATCCGACCTCGGGCACCATATAAACTTACAAATATCCTAAAATACACTATTCTCGACATATAAATGTTTAAAAAGTATCTTTAAAAAATAAAATAGAATATTCCAAACCAACTACCAGCTGGCGAAGTGTAATTTTTGTGCTTTTAGTAAAGCATAACACATATGCTATTTTATTTTAACTACCGTAAAACCATTTTAGGTATGTTCTATTACCGTCAAAATTGTTTACATAACTTTAGGTTTATTCCAAAGGTTATAGTTGCATTTTCCGCCTTCCGCTACGCTCCTTTTAACTTCGCGGACGAGCTAAGCCCGCCCTTGCGACGAGGGATTTCACCCCCTCACCCACCTAAAGCACACGTCGGCGCGTCGGCCTCCGCGTATAGTGCAGTTTTTAATCATTTTTCAGCCCTTTTTTATCTTTATATTATTAAAATTTAGATGCAAATTTATACAACGGAGACGTTCAAATGAACGATTTATTTATCGGCGTCGTATTCTATTTTGCTTTTATGTTTTTTGGACTTCTTTTTCTTGCTATTTGCGCTTTTTGGTATATTTCTATCCCGCTATTTTGTATTTACGTGTATTTTAAATATTTCAGAAAAGAGAGAAAATTTGAGGCTAGAGTTTTAGAGCCTTAAAACTCTTTTACAAGCTTTAAGGCTATTTCATAATAATCTCCAAACTCCTTAAATTCTATTTTTTAAATTAAAGAATATGGATTTACAGTTGCAAATCAAACCACTAAACAACTGCTATAATAGCAAGCTTAAACGTCACACTAGTTTTAATTTAGCTAAATTTTACGTCAAATTTTGACTATTTTGCCGCTACGCTTACTCGCTCGTAGTGTGCAACGATTTTATTATGAATGAGTAGCGAGATATAAATCACCGCACCGCCTAGGCATAGTCTTAGTATATCCGCATCTTTATGCCAAAATACTAAATTTACGATGATGGCTGCAGGTATGAGGGCGTTATTCATGATGGCTAGGGTTCCGCTATCTACCTCGCATGCGCCTTTGTTCCACAAAAAGTATCCTAGACCGCTAGCTCCTATGCCAAGCCACAACAGCACGGCGCCTTGGGTTAGGTCGAGGTTGATCTTTTCAGGATTGCCAAACATGGCAAAGGCTATGCCCGTAACCGCCGCGGCTCCGACGAAAAAGTAGCCAAAAACACCTCTTTGTTCGTTAAAATCACGCTTTTCTAACAAAAATTTATACGCGCTCTGTCCAACGCCAAAGCATAAATTCGCCCCCTGTACGAGCAAAAATCCGTGCCAAAAGCCGATATTTACGTTGCCGTACTTGATGATGAGCGCGCCCAAAACCGCCGTGCCCACGCTAAAGAGATACAGCAGCCTAAGCCTGCCTGCGAGCACGTCATAAACCACGCTCACGTAAAACGGCGTAAATATCGTAAAGAGCGCAACCTCGGCGACGCTAAGGTAGGCAAACGAGTTGTAGTAAAAGATATACATCGCGCCGATCTGAATCGCGCCGATCGCGGCTACTTTGGCGTAGAGGGCGAGGTTTTTCGCGGCAAAATCCTTAATCATAAATGGCAAAAACACGCCAAGCGCAAGCACGACGCGCGAAAACGCGGCAAAGTAGCTATCCACTCGCCCCGCCAAAAACTCGCCGATGAGGCTAAAGCTAAACGCCCAAAGCACCGTAACAAAGATCAATTTTTTCACGTATTCTCCATTTGAGTTAATTTTCGTCTGAAATAGTAGCAAAATAGGCTTAAATTTATATGCGGTCAAATTTAGCAAAAAAAGATTATGTAAGTCAATTTTAGAGCAGAAACCAAGAGCGCCGCTTTTATCGCAGCGACTCGGTCGTTAAATTTAATATCTATACTCAAAACCCCCCAGTATCGTCCTGCCCCTGGCAGCATTGTTAAAGATAGTAATATCGTCGTTAAATACGTCGCTGGAGTAAGATGAGTTATAAGTATAAAGCGCGTCCATGTAGTTTTTGTCGAATACATTTTGCACTTCAAATTTAAAGGTTAAATTTTTAATCGGCTCGAAGGTGAGGTAAAAATCGAAAATAGTCGGGATTTTTGGCAGTTCTTGCGTATTGATAATCTTAAATCTCGGATCATTTTCGTCAAAAGCACCCCAGTTAAATTTAGGATTTATCCTTTTTGCCTTACCAGTAATTTTGGCTATAGAACCAAGAACTAACTTTTCATTAAAAAGCCTAGTTCCAACGTCTATCGTAGCGTAATATTTCGGCAGTTCGCTAAACTGCGTAGTTCCACTAGCAGGTCCGTTCGTCCAGTCTAGCGCGAAACTATCTGAGGGCTGATAGGAGGATTTTTGACGAGTGTATGAGGCTTTGGCGTAAAATACGTCCATATCGTATAAAAACTCGAGCTCAAAGCCTTTTAAGGTGGCTTTGTCATTTAATCTAGCCAAAAACATCGTAACGTCGCCGCCAGCATTTGTGTAGCCGATTATCCTGTCGTAGATAAAATTTTTTATTTTGGTATTGTAGTAGGTGGCTTTAAGCCCAAAAACGTCGTCGTCCGAAAAGATACCATGCTTGTGGCTATTAAAGCCGATCTGATAGGTTTTTGCCGTTTCTGGTTTTAGCCCGGTGTTTATATCTTCATAAACAGAGCCGGAAGAAAAAAGTTCCTGTACGTTTAGCGGCCTAGTCGTCCTTTCGTAGCTGATAAACGGCGAAAACAACTCGTCAATCTTGGCTGAAGCCATAAGAGAATAGTTTAAATCGGTATCTTTTCTTTTAAAGTCTCCGGCCTCTTGTGGAGAGCAGTAAGGATTCCCTGCTAAGCATTTGCCTTTTATACCGCTCGTTTTCCAATTTACGAGATTTAAATTTGCATCGAAGGTAAAAATGTCGTACTCAAGCGAATTATCTAAATAATAATTAAATATCTTTTGTTTACCGTCTGGTATAGGATACGACGTCCTAAGCGTAGAGTACGCCTCGTCTCCAGTAACGCGTTTATATTCGTTATTTAGGGCATTTATGCCTAGTTTTGAGCTAAATTTAAGCTTATCTGTTATATCAAACAAAAAGGTATTGCTAAGATCAAAAACCAGAGAACTATTTTTAAATTTCATCCCTTTTTCAAGATCCGCCCACGCCAGTCTTGCTTTTTTATCATAAATTTGTCTGGTTTTATTATAAGATAAGAGCAAATTTATATCGATCAGGTCAGAATACGGATCAAAACGATAATCAAGCTGATAGTTGTCGCTAGTTATATCTCTTTTAGCTAGATAATTGCTATATCTCCTATATGTCAAAATAGCTTTGTTTATCTCACTATCATATTCCAGCTTAAAAAGATAGCTTTTTGGACGTTGCTCCAGTGAGTCGGTATCTAACGCCGTAGGCAAATCAGGCACGCCGTCTCCGTCGATGTCTTTATTATTGTCTTTTATTTTGCCGCCGCCGCCTATCTTATAGTTTTGCGAGATTTTTTTACCGCTATATCCAAAAAGTACGCCTAGGCTTTGTCCGCCGTCAAATTCTTTTTTTGCCGCGACACTACCCATATAGCTTGGCCCCACGCCGTTTGAGCCATAGCTATATCTACCTAAAAAGCCAAAAATGTGGTCGTCAGTTATAACGTCATTTACGCCTATGGTTCTAAAATTCGCACTTCCCATAAGTCCGTTTTGAGCACCGCTAAAACTTCCTCTCTCGATGTCTATACCTACTAGGAAATTTTGATCTATGAGTGCTCCAAAGGCTGAAGTGCCAATGTTGCCGGTAAAGTTATGAACCCCACCCGTATCGCTCGACGTACCATAATAAGTCTGCGTAACTCCGTCTATCATCGTGTTTACGCGCCCAAGCCCTGTAAGCCCGCGGATATTTACGGACACGCTACCCTGGGATTGGTCTATTTGCGTGTAGCTGCCTGGCAAGCTTCTAACTACGGAGTCTATACTTTGATTTTCGCTTCTAATATCCTCTCGCGAACTAACGGCTCCAGGCGTCGAAAACGCCTTTTCGCTATTTTTGACCTCAGTAGCCGAGACTTCCAAGGTACTAAAATCGACGTCTTTTGCGTCAGCGCTCGCTAAACAAATAGCCAATATGCAAGCTATGTTAAAATTAAACCCATTCATGATGCTTCCTTCTAGATTATTTTGTTTTATGCGCGGATGTCAGGCGGCTTAAATTTGAAAGCGTCAATAACTTCTATGACTATATGGTAAGCCGTATCAAAATCATTATCTTGTCATTTAAGAATTGTATCACCGTATATATAAATTTTTACTTATACCGGTTATCTTTAATTAACTCTTTTTAAACCAAGGCACGATAGATAAATTTATTTTTTTGAGGCTTTATATTTTTTTATATTAAATTCGATTGGAAAATTTAACGTCAGATCGCGATCTGAGCCCATCATTTCACTAGGAGGTGACGGCAGAGGTGAAGCGCGGTTAAAAAGCTCTGTCGCTTCGTTGTTTAAAATCTCAAATTTGCTCCCTTTAGTCAATAAAACGCTTAGCACTTCGCCGTTAGCTGCTATTTTTACTCTTACGTAAACGACACCTTCAAATCCACTTAAAAGAGCATTGCTCGGGTATTTTTTGTGCTTGTTTAAATGCGACACAACCATACCTTGCCAACTTTTTTTATCTACACCGGAACCTGCGAAACTGCCGACTATCCTAGTTCCACTACCGCTAATGGGGGCCGAAGCTACGTTATCCTTTACTACGGAGTTTATATCCGAGTCCAAATTTGAAACTTTTTGTGTGTCTTCATTGCTTTTTTTA
>CALIWP010000200.1 GCA_938046705.1 uncultured Campylobacter sp.
CTAGGCACTAAAAATGCAAATATCATCACTAAGCAAGCGACTATGAAAACAAGTACATAGATGAGCAGTTTTGTAATGTCGATATTTTGCAGGCTTCTATCTTTGCTCATTTTTGCCCTCTAAGATGTCGGTTTTGTTTGTACTGATGAAATTTAACCAGCCGCTGTCTAGCTGATAAAACGAGGTGTTTGATGTGTTAAAAATCGACTTTAGCGGCGTGGCGAGTAACATATTGTAAATATCTCGGCTAGGCGTAGTGCCTTTTACGACGAGTGAGTTTTTATCCATCGAGATCTCGTGTAGCGTGATGCTTGAGGGGACAAGATCGAGTAGATTGCGCAGGCTTTGTTTTAAGACAGCATTTGAGGCCGCTATCTCGTTTGCGCTATCTCTTCTTTGCTTTAAAAGCGCAGTGAGCTCGTCGGCTTGCTTGATTTGCTCTTGCGTCTGCTCTTGTTTTTGTTTTAAAATTTGCGTTTCGTTTCGTAGCGAGTTACTTTTAAACTCAACAAAGAAATTTGTCGCAGCAAAAAGCAACACTATCGTAGCGATAAAAAACAGCCAAATTTTGCTAAAAAGGTTAAAAATCGGTTTTTTCTGAGGTCTTATAAAGCTATAACTAGTCATTTTCCAACTCTTTTTTCATTAGCTCGGTCATAGTTTTTAGCGTACTAACCGGATAAACGGCGGTCTTTACCAAAAGCTCGTTTTCTATATAATGTAAAAACGTAGCGCTCGTCCTCTCTGTAGCGTCGAAAATCACGACATTTTCGATAAAATCGCCTTCGTATAGAGGATTTGAATAAAATTCTTTAAGTGCTAACGATATATACCGGTACATACTCATATCGCGCCCAAATATCGATACCGAGGCGGTTACATCGGTGGATTCTGGCATATTTATATCGTAGTCTAGGTCGGCAAACTCCTCTTGGCTATCGCCGGTCTTTAACATATCGTCTAAATTTTCTAGACCGTCCATGTTGTTAAAGCTTTCGTCTACATTTGTGATAAAATCATCTATCTCGTCGCTGTTTTCTTTATCAAATTCGACGTTCTCGTCGCCGTCGTCCTCATCTAGCTTACAAACCGTGGCGTATTTTGCGCCGTTACCTGATGTAATGCAGATGGCGAAAATTTCTTTGCAGGCATAAATAAAAAGCGTCTTTGCCGTAGATAATTTTTGTTTCTCGATCTCTTTTTGTATAAGTACTATGGGCGAATAAAGTACGTCTATGTCCGTATCACCAAATTTACTCTCGGCGGCTTTAACGTCTGAAAGTTTTGCATAGATCAGCCAATTTTTAGCGGGATTTATGCAAGCTATTTCCTTTGTTTTTATGCCTAGTTTTTCAAGATTTTCGGCGTTTTTAGCTTCAAACGCTCCTTGCTCGAGCGCGTCGAAAAACAGCGAAATATAAACCCATTTATACTCTTTTTGTAGATTTTGTAAGTACCCTTTTATTCTTTCGGAAATTTTGCCGGACTCATCTAGGTCAAATTCATTTTTTATCGTTTTGATCGGAGTTGCACCCTTGTATGCTTCGCCGTAAAATATGCATTTTTTAGACTGGATAACGGCGCTAAGATATAAAACGCTAAAAAAACGACGTATCAGCAAAGATTTCTCCTAAAAATTACGATGCGTTATAATACCCAAAAAGCCATAAAATAGAGTTAAAACAGCTCTTTTTGTAGGGTTAAAAATTTATCTTTTATTCGTTTTGCTTCTTCTTGCAGGTCTGAGTCTGTCAAATTTGACGGTTTGAGCTCTGCATAGTCGCTCACGGCGATGTCGCACATTATGCGAATTTTATCTAAATTTACTTTGCTTACCTTGCCTGATTTGCTGATTTTTTGGATATTTTCTAGATAGCCGTTTGAACGGGCGATGTAGAGAGCATATTTTTGCGAGATTTCGCTTTGTACCATCACGGTGTGGGCTAGTTTGTTGTAAATGTCTTTATGGTAGGCTGATTTTGAGAGCTTATAGGCGGTTTCGTAATCGCCCATTTCGTAGTAAAATTTGGCTCCAAGCGCGTTTTTGTAAGACGGACTAAGCGTAACAAATGAGACAAAAATAGCCGCCAAAAGCGCTCCGATAATTAAAATAACGGTCTTTGAGCTCATTTTTCCATCTCCTTTTTTATCTGCTCTCTTGCGGCTTCTAGCTCCATGCCTGTCACGCTAAAAGGCGGCGAGAGCGTATAAGAAATCTCGCTAAACGGCTTTGGGATTATCATCTTATCCCAGCTTTTTAGCTGCCAAAATTTACTCGCTTCGTAGTTTAAAATTTGTATTTGCGCATTTTGCTTTTGCGCGATGACGACGGCTCCGTCGGCGACGCTGTGATACGGACCGCGCGGGCCGTCCGGGGTGATGATGACGTCGGTGCCGCTTTTTAGCTCTCTAAAGCTTTGTGCGAGGGCTTTTACCGCGCCTTTTGAGCTACTACCTCTGATCGCACCGATACCGAAAAACGAAATCACGCGCGCGATGATTTCGCCGTCTTTGTGGTCACTGATTATTACCTTGGCGCGTCTTTGCGGATTTTGGCCGTTTTTCCACCAGTGTACGTAGGCAAAGCTCATCAGCGCAAGCCTACCGTGCCAAAATAGCACTACGCAAGGTTCGTTCGTCAAATTTGTCTTAGAAAAGCTCTTTTTGCAGGTTAAAAATATAATCAAAATAAAAAAATAGATAATGCGCGGGGCTAAATTTATAAAAACGCTTCGTTTAAATTTAGCCCACAAGCTCACCGTAAAGCACCATTCTTTTTGGGTCGTTCACGCGCACTTTTAGCGTCTTGCCCAGCAGCTCTTCGCTGCCTGCGACTTGAACGAGGAAGTTATTAAAGCTCCTGCCGGCGACGCCGCCGTTTGCGCGAAGCTCCTCAAAATATACGTCGAAAATTTTGCCTTTTTGCGCCGCGACGATTTCGTCTAAAATCTCGTTATGGCGGCTTTGTAGGCGCGTTAGGCGGGCGCTTGCGACGGCGTCTGGGATTTGATTGGTAAATTCCGCCGCCTTAGTCATCGGGCGAGGCGAATACTTAAAGCTAAAAATTTGCTCGAAGCGTACTTTTTCCAGCACATCCATCGTGTCCTCAAACTCCTCGTCGCTCTCTCCGGGAAACGCCACGATGATGTCGGTCGAAATACTAACATCCGGGCACATCGCGCGCAGTCTAGCTGCTCGGTCTAAAAACCACTCTTTGGTGTAGCCGCGCTTCATCTCGCGCAGGACTTTAGTGTTTCCGCTTTGAAGCGGCATGTGCATGGATTTGCAAATTTTGGGATTTTGACTAAAGATTTCTAAAAATTTATCGTCCATATGGAGCGGATGAGGGCTAGTAAATCGTATGCGCTCGACACCATCTATCTCGCTGATCTTTACGAGCAAGTCGCTAAAATCGATCTTCTCGTGCGTGCCTGAAAATCTCTTGCCGTAGTTGTTTACGTTTTGCCCGAGCAAAAAAATTTCCTTCGCTCCGCCCTCGGCCGCCTTTTTTACTTCGCGCAGGATCAAATTTGCGGGGATCGAGATCTCGTCGCCTCTGGTGTGCGGGACGATGCAGTAGGTGCATTTTTTATCGCAGCCGATTGAGATATTTATGTGGCTTTTATACGGTGAGCCGCGAAATTCGCCGAATGCGTACTCGCTCTCGTCGTGATTTATGTCGGTGCTGATAAATTTAGGCGTCTTAACGGCGGCTGAAATTTTACTGACGTTTCGCGCACCGAGTACGAAATCCACGTAAGGCGCTCGTTTAAAAATTTCGCTTCCCAGATGGCTTGCCGTGCAACCGCAAACTCCGATTTTAGCGCCCGCTTTTTTTACTTTTTCAAAACCGCCGACTTCGCTAAAAAGCTTATGCACGGGCTTTTCGCGCACCGAGCAGGTATTGATGAGGATGAGGTCGGCCTCGGAGATGTCCTGAGTGAGCTCGTAGTCCTCTTTTTGCTTGAGCTCGGCGATGATGTGCTCGCTATCGCGGACGTTCATCGCGCAGCCTAAAGTCTGGATAAAGAGCTTTTTTTGCGCTGCGCTCAAAGGATGTGCACCTCGTACATGTAGTCGTTTTCGTCGAGTCCGTATTTTACGGTGCGGTGGTAGACGCTAAGGCCTTTTTCCTCGAAAAATTCTACCAAAGCGATGAGTTGTTTGTGGCTGTTTTCTCTGTCGAAATAGAAAATTTGTTGCGGATCTTTTGCAAATGCCGCTTCGATTTTTTCAAGAGAGATCGTTTTTGGTTTGGCGTCAAGTTGCGTTCTAGCGAGTTTTAGCTCCATTTTTAATCCTTTGAAATCTTTAATTTAATCTGTGAATATAGCAAATTCATCATAAAAAACGCATTAAACTTCTTAAAAGTATAAAGCTTGTATAATACCCCTCTAACTCAAAAATTCCCCCAAATTTTAAATAACGGAGCAAAAATAATATGGAAAAAATAGCGGATATCATAGAATCTATCGCAAATGAAAAAGGGCTCGAAATCGAGGACGTAAAAGAGCGCGTCATAAGAGCTATTATCAATACCGCAAAGAAAATATACGGCGAAAACTACGAATACGACGCGGTTATAGATAATGCGACCAAGACCCTTCATCTATATCAAAAAATCACCGTCGTAGAGGACGGCGACGAGCGCTTAGCCGAGGATAACGAGCATTTTATAGGTCTAAGAGAGGCTAGAAAGGTCGATAGCGGAGTAGAGATCGGCGACGAGCTAACATACGAGCTATCTACCGACAACCTCGGCCGCACCGCTGCACAAACGCTTCACAAGGAGCTTGAGTATCACATTCAGCGCCTTATGGAGGAAAAAATCTTTCAAAAATATCAAGATATGGTCGGACACATGGTTTTTGGCTCCGTCACGCGCGTGGATAGCGAGGAAAATACCTTCATCGAGATAGACGAGCTGCGAGCCGTGATGCCGCGCAAAAACCGCATAAAAGGCGAGAAATTTAAACCAGGCGACGTCGTAAAAGCGGTCATAAAAAGCGTATATATCGACAAATCTATGGGTATCAAGGTCGAGCTAAGCCGCACGTCGCCAAAATTCCTCGAAGCTCTGCTAAAAGCCGAAGTGCCCGAGATCAAAGACGGCCTCGTGCTGATCGCCGCAAGCGCTAGAATACCGGGCGAACGCGCTAAAGTCGCACTCGTAGCCACCTCGCCAAACGTCGATCCCGTGGGCGCGACCGTGGGCACCAAAGGCGTGCGCATAAACGCCGTCACAAAGGAGTTAAACGGCGAAAATATCGACGCGATCGAGTATTCGGCCGAGCCTGCGATCCTCATCACCCGCGCGATGGCGCCGGCGATCATCAGCTCGGTTAAAATAGGCGAGAATAACAAAGCCGTCGTGAGCCTAGTAACCGAGCAAAAGAGCAAGGCTATCGGCAAAAGTGGCATAAATATCAGGCTAGCTAGCATGCTAACCGGTCACGAGATCGAGCTAAACGAGCTTGGCGCTAGAGGCGAGAGCAAAGACGAAAACGCGAAAGATCTAAAGGCGCTGTTTGGCGATCTGTAGCCAAATTTGAACCCTTTGGTCGCATGCGTTTGGGGCGGTAAATTTACGGCGCAGTGTCCGGGTCAAATTTGAGTAAATAAATCTAGCTCAAATTTGACCTGTTTCGTCCGCTAAAATTTGCCGCTTTTTATTTTCTACTTTAATGCGTTAAATTTTATTCATAAATCAACAAATTTGCCACACTTTTCTCGCAAAATCCGCACCGCAAAAATCATGACGCCAAATTTACAAAACCGTCCAACTATAGAGTAAATAAACCCAATACATTTAAATATAATTTCAAAAATGTTTAAGGACGCAATATGTAAAATACCCGCAACAACCTTGCGGGATTAAAAATGAACGAAAAATCGCCGAATCAAACCAAACCCCTCAAAAAGCTACTTTTGATAGCCTTGATCGCCCTCATCGTCGGCAATGCCCTGATGTACGTAAATCAAAGGAGCGAGTGGCTCTATGACGGGCAGCCGTATCCAAAAGCAAAAGAGTGGCTAATAGGCGCAAATTTTATGATGGTGTACGGCAA
This sequence comes from uncultured Campylobacter sp., assembly GCA_938046705.1. The sequence goes on from CALIWP010000200.1 coordinate 6,069, forward strand.
CTTTCTAACCAAACTCCCCTTTGTCGATGAAAAAAGCCTTATCGTCCAGCCCGTGCTTGCCCTGCAGGATTATTTCATAAAAAGATGGAAAGAAAATTTACCCGACGACGATGCGGAAAAGTACGCGGACTGGTATGTTTTTAGGCTGATGATGTATATCATGAATACATCAGGCAGCACCGTCCTATACGCTAACAACAAGTATTCTTTTGAAGAGACGATAGAATTTAACGAAAAAGCCTGGGAAACTATAGAAAATATGGTGAAATTTGAGGCTAAGGATAAGATGTTTCAAAAAATCAGGCTTGCGGCTTTTAATAACTTATCGATTATTTTCACGAATAATTTTACGGCGTATTGGATAAAAAATCCTCTGTATTCTAAGCCCAAATCTAAAAACTATAGGTCGGACGAGTCTCAAGTAAACATACCAAAGATGCTTAAAGACGTCAAACAGCACGAAAGACTCATAAAGCTGCGCGAATATATAAAATATATGAACGCGCTTTACTCCTCAAAATACCCTGAAATCTACAATAAAGCCAAAAAGGCCGAAGCGGCTGAGTATTATGAAAACGCGAGGTTGCACTCCATCGTAAGCCAAATTTTGCACTGGCAAATACTGACAAATCTCGCAAAGCAAAGACGGCAGAATACCTTGAAAACAAAAGAATACACGCGATAGCAAGCCAAATTTTATACTGGCAAATACGTACAAATAGGCATGCAAACATAGACGGCTTTTGTCAAACGGATAAAAACGAGTACCTAAAAGACTACATCGAAACTAGAAAATGGTTTTTGGCAAACGAGGATGATTTGAAGGCTAAGGGGGTTAGCATAAAATCGACCGTAATAAAATCCGTGGACGACAAGATAAAAGAAGTCTGCGAGGACGTTAAATTTTAAAATACGCCGCACAAGCGTAAAATTTTATAAAACGTTAGCAAGATAAATTTAAGATTAAGGCGGCGAGTAACCGCCAAATTTTAGGTTATTTATTTTTAGTAGAGCGGTACATCGGGTGCTGGTAGTCGTTCCTCTCGCAGCCCGTAGCTAAAAGCGCAAACATCAAAACAAGCGCGCTTAGTATAACTTTTCTCATTTTCTCCCTTTTTTTGAATTTCATTTTCGCTCAATTATAGCAAATTTAGCCAAATTACCAAAATCGACGCAGCTAAATTTGGCGGAATTTGGACTGGACTATTTTGCGTCAAATTCGTCGCAGTTTATTGCGGGCAAGCAGCGCATGCGTCAAATTTGCTCGCCTGATACCCGCATGCGACGGATTCGCGCTCGCAGGCAAATTTATTAGCCCAAATTTGTCCCGTCTGGCGACGCCCCGCGCCGTAATATATTAAATTTTTATCCAAAAAAAAGTAGAATATCTCATCTTAAATTTAAGGAAAAATCCGTGTTGCAAGCATTAGCGCTTAGATATAGACCGCGAAATTTTAGCGAGCTCGTAGGCCAGGAGGCCGTCAGCACCAGCCTCACGCATGCTTTGGACGAGAGCCGCCTCACCCACGCCTACCTTTTTTCGGGGCTTCGCGGCAGCGGCAAGACCTCGAGCGCGAGGATATTTTCAAAGGCGCTGGTTTGCGATCACGGCCCGACTAGCCAGCCCTGCGAGCAGTGCGCCAACTGCATCGCTGCAAACGAAGGCCGTCACATCGACATCATCGAGATGGACGCCGCCAGCCACCGCGGTATCGACGATATAAAGGGACTCATCGAGCAGACCAAGTACGCTCCGGCGATCGCTCGCTTTAAGATTTTTATCATCGACGAGGTGCATATGCTCTCCACGCCCGCGTTTAACGCGCTGCTAAAGACGCTCGAGGAGCCGCCGCCCTACGTCAAATTTATCCTAGCCACGACCGATCCGCTCAAGCTCCCAGCTACGGTGCTATCGCGCACGCAGCATTTTAGATTTCGCCAGATCTCGCGCCCGGACGTCGTCGCGCACCTTGACTTTATCCTAAACCGCGAAAACGTCCCGCACGAAAAAGAGGCCCTCGAGATCCTCGCTCGTAGCGGTGCGGGCTCGCTGCGCGACACTCTCACGCTGCTAGATCAGGCCATCATCTATGCTAAGGGCGAGTTAACGCAAAGCGCCGTCGCGCAGATGCTGGGGCTGCTTGATCCGCAGCGCATAGAGGAGATCTTAGCACTCGTTATGAGCGGCGATAAACCTGCCGTAAGTGCGGCGGTAGCGCAGCTAGAAAGCTACGATGCCGAGATGGTGATAGATGAGATAACGGCAAATCTCAAGGTGAATTTTCTTGCGCAAAGCCCGAAATACTCGCTGCTTTTGTATGAGAGATTTTTTAGGATCCTCTCGCAGGCGCGCTCGATGCTAAGCGTTAGCAGCGACGGCGGATTCGTGCTTGGCGTGATGCTTTTTATGATGATCGAGGCGATAAATCTAAAATCAATCGACGAGATGATAGCCGTGGACGCGAGGGAAAAATTTGCGGATTCGCAGGCGCGCGCGGCTGATTTTGGCGGCTCCCGCGCGGCGTCAAACGCGGTTAAGTCTGCTGTGCAAAACGGCGCGGCTCAGGGGCGAAATTTGAGCGCTCAGACTCTAGCCGGCTCGGCAAATTTAAATGCCAAGACGCCGCAGGAGCAGGGTAGCCAAACCCACATCGCGAAAATACCAAATCCCGCTTACGAGGCGTTTTTGGCCAAAATTTACGACCGCAGCTTTGATCTTGGCGAGTGTTTTAAAAACTGCATAGAGTTTTTGGAGTTTTCGGACGGCTGCATGAGCCTAGCCTCAAGCGCGGCGGGCGAGGATCAGAAGCGGCTTCGCGAGGGTTCGAAGGTGATTTTGCAGATCTTGCGAAGTCTTTTTGGCGAGAGCGCAAAGATAAAGATAACTCCCAAGCAAAGCCCCGAAGTAGGGGCGCAAGAGCAAAAGGGCTCGGCAAATTTGGATGACGAGCGCGGTGGTGCGGCAAAATCTGAGAGCAATGAGGTGACGCCAAACCAGGCTGGCTCCAAATTTGACTCGGACGTCGCGCCGGAAAATTTAAGCCAAAACGACCAAGCGCAAGAGCTCTCAAATTTGACGGGGAATTTATTTTCGGACGGTAGTGAGGAGAGGACGGCTACGCCCTCGGAGCAAAATTTAGATGCTAAATTTGAAAGCAGCGAGCAGGGTGAGCAAACACAAAATTTGACGCCGCAAATGCAGGTGGGTACTTTTCAAACGGCTAACGACTCGGCGCCTAGCGCGCAAACCAATAGCGACTCGCCTATGGGCGAAACCGCGTCCTTAAATTTAAACGAAAACGAGTCAAATTTCACGCAAAGCTCGCAAATGCAGGCTGGATTAAATCAACCGGCCGAGCCTAAATTTGCGCCTGATTTTGAGAGTATGCGCGACGACATGCACGATTTTCATGAGGCGTATTCACTAAAATTTAAGACTGACGACGGAATCGCAGCCAGGGCGGATCTGGCGTTTTTAGATGACGAACTAAGACGGCTGGAGAGCCAAAATACCGCAAAAACGGAGCAAAAATCAAGTAGCGCCACAGCTAAATTTAACCAAAACCACGCGCCGCAGACGGCTACCTTTGGCGAGCCACCCTTTGATCCTGATGATGTGAGCGAGATGTTTAGCGAAGCGGCGGACTATGGCTACGGCCTTTTTGAGCAAGACGCAAGCGAGCCTGCAAACGCCGACGTAAGACAAGATTTAGATATGTCAAATTTAAGCGGCGACGAGTTTCAAAGCGAGGCAAATTTAAACGCTCAAAATCCTACGTCAAATTTGGTCGCAAAAACCCAAACCGATCTTAAAGCCACAAAAAATCAAGCAGTTTTAAAAGAAGCCAAACGACTATTTGGAGAGCCTGAAATTTTGGAGATTTGAGGGGTTTGATTCGGCTCTAAATTCGCGGGCAAGTTTTATTGCCTTTATTGTGGCGCGACCGTCAAAGCGTGGAATAACGGCTTAAACGCCGATCAGAAAAAGCGATTAGAGCGCGAATTAAAAATAGGCGTGAGCCTAGGCGAAACTACGCCGATGTTAGCCCAAAGGATAGCGCAGGCTTTACAAAAAAACAAACGCGACGCGACGGCGATAGCTCTAACCGGAGCGGGCGCGATAGTAAGCGAAATTCGCCAAGCCTTTTTTGAAGCAAATGACGACGTCATAAAATGCTACAAATACCAAGCCACGCTAGATACTCGCACGTCTGCACTATGCAGAGCTTACGATGGCCTAATGTGGGATAAAGACTACAAGCCTATCGGGCACGACTTCCCGTTTCGCAAACCGCGCGTAAATACTCATTTTAATTGCCGCAGCGTCATAATACCCGTAACTAAAAGCTGGGACGAGCTGGGCGTCGAGGGAATGGATGAAGCAAGCGGTCGCACTAGGTCAAGTATGAACGGCTACGTGCCGCAGGATATGACGTTTAACGACTGGCTAAAAACTCAAAGCCCCGAAACGATAGAAAAGACGCTAGGTAAAGGCAGAGCCGAGCTATTTATGCAAGGCAAGATCACTATGCGGGATTTAATAACGCAGCAGGGGCGAGTATTGGATTTGGGCGAACTTGCCAAGAAAAAGAGCGTTTGGGAATACTCAAAAGAAAGCGTTAAGCATTTTGAAGTACCGAAAGAGCTAAAAAAGCGGATAAATTTAAATACGGATAAGATTAGGGGCTCGATTAAATATCTATACGAACACCATAAAGATGACGGAATGTTTAAAGATGAAAACGAGGTAAAAGCTATCATTGCCGACGCTCTAAAAAATTATGATTATATTAAGCCATCATCTCGCAAGGGAGGTTTTATCATAGCCAAAGCGCTAAACGGCGACAAAAATAAAATGATAGACATAGGGATAAACCCAACCGATGGCGTGATTTTTCACGTAAATAAGAAGCGTTGGGATAGTGATATGAAAGCATTTCAGAAAAACAGATAAGGCGGTGAGACCACCCACACCCTCACACGGATAGACCTCCGCAGGAACACTGCGTGCTAAACGGGGCGGTAATGCTTTGCTAGGAAGCTGGGCCATTTTCCTTGCGGTCAGACCTTTCGCCTTAACTGTATCGTAATTATACCATATTTTTTACATCATTCCTAGCGCAAGAAATTTTATTTTATGCATCGTTTTCGATGTAAGAAAAAAATTATTTACAACGATTTCGATGTAAATTTTACTCTTGACTTTTTTGTTTTTTCGTGCTCTCAAAAAATCCTGCGAAAATGACAAAAAATAGTAAATCCTGCCGGATTGTC
>CALIWP010000201.1 GCA_938046705.1 uncultured Campylobacter sp.
TGTATTAGGCACGCCGCCAGCGTTCACTCTGAGCCAGGATCAAACTCTCCATATTAACCTTCTTTAGCGCAAAGCAAGGCTTTGCTAAGAAGCAACGCTAAAGACTAAAATTGCTCACGCAATCCAAATTAGCGTTTAGCTAAATCAAATTTAATTGATTTAGAATTTATATGAAGTTTTAATCAAAAAACTTTAATTTTATTAATTAGTTTTATCTCTTATCTACTTTCCAGGGAAAGCCTGATAAAAGATTGGCTCAATCGATCACTTGTTTAGATTTCAAAGATTGACTAATTAGTTTAACAGTGTTAATTTAAAAAACTCGCTTTCTGTGAAGCGGAAAGTGAATTATATAGAAAACATGCTTAAACAAACATAAAATTTGTCTAAGCATGTTGAATTTTATTGAAGAAGAGATTTTAAGGATAAATTTTCATTAAAGATCAAATCTTGCGTTCTTTTATTGTATTTAAAGATAGTTACGTATTTGCCGCCGTTTTCTTTAAATAGTCCGCCGTTTACGAGCATGGCATTTATCCCCTCTTTTTCCTCGCCGCTGCCGAACATAAACTCTCCTGGCGTCGTATCAAGCTCGATTTTACCGCTAAAATTTATAGCAGTCGGGATATTTTCAAGCAGATTTTGAGTATCTATGCCGTCCGGATCGATAGAAATCTCAAAATTTGAGACATAACTCTTACCTGCCGCATTTTTAAAATTTAAATTGTCAAATGTAAGTTTCGGCGCTCTTTTTATAAATTTATCAAGCGCTTGCATTATCGTCGCAAGCTGAGCTTCAGGCTCTCCCTTTGCATTAATAATATCCTCAAACGCACCTTTATCTAAATTTGCAAATTTCGTTTTGATCAAAAAGTCTTTAAATTCATATTTTCCATATTTTATTTTTTCTATAGTACTCGTATCGTCCTGCGTTAGAGTATCGCTTAGCACGGTTAGCTTGGAGTTGCTCGCTATCTTTCCGATCTGCAGAGCCTCGGCGCCCGAAATGACGTCTATACCGCCAAGCTCAAATTTATAAGTGCTATTTACAAGCGCTTTAGAGATCATTTTCGGCTCGATCGGAGTTTCGTACTTCACGTCGTAGTCGATATTTTTTATCTTTATAGCGACGCCTTGTTTGCTAGCAAAATCGATAAAGTCGTTTACAAAAGTGGCTCCGGTTATTTTCTTTTCGCCGTTTAAATCAAAATTTAAAAACGATTTAGCGAGATTTAGCTTATTGCCATCTTGTTCTTTTTGCACTCCGACTAGTTCAAAGACAAATTTTTTATCTCCTCCAGAAGCGCCGTCGGCGTGAAATTTGATAGGTCTTGTCGTATCAAATATCTCTTTGATAAAATTTTTATACGGATCGTTTAAAAACTCGGCATCGCCCGCAACCTCAAATTTACCTAGCAAACTGTCAAAGCCGTGCGATATATTCATGTCGATTTTTATCGCCAGATCCTCGGGCGCGCCGTACTCTTCGCCAAGAGAAATGATCTCGTTTATGTAACCTTTAGACAAAACTACGTCATAGTTTGCGTGCGATTTTAGCAGACCGCCCTCAAATACGCTGTTTTTGACCTCCATACCGCTTGCTTTGATTAGATTCAAAGCCTCGTTATATTTTTCCTCCACCTTGTTTGCGTTAAATTTTAGCCCGCCAAAAACCACTGCGGCTATAATCACCAATACAATCAGTACCTTTTTCATTCCGACCTTCCTTTCTTTTTCGTCGCTTGTTGTAGATATACCCAGATGAGAGTCAGTAGCGAAAACATCGCAACCGGCATCAGCCAGCCGTTTTCGCCCATAAAATCCCACGCTCGCTCAAACGCCTCGCCCGCCCAAAAGCTGCCAAGCCCGAGCAAAACTGCCCAAGCTACCGCGCTAACAACGTTTATGACGCTAAATTTGGCAAACGAATACTTCGTAAGCCCGATAGCAAGCGGGATGAGAGTCTTTAGTCCGTAGATAAATTTTTTGAAAAATATTATTTTATTTCCGTGCTGCTTGAATAAAATTTGAGAGAAGGCAAGTTTGCGTTTGTGTTTAGCAAGATACGGCATCACGGCCGCGCGGTTATACCTGCTGACGTAAAAAAGCAAAGTATCTCCGATAGCATTAGCGACCGCCGCCAGTACGATACTCACGGTTATGTCCATCTTGCCTAGATGAGCTAGCACGCCAGCTGCGATGATAGCAACCATGCCTCCTCCAAGCGAATATAAAAACACTATCACGTACCCGTAGGTCGATAGCGAGGTTAGCATCTCTTGCAAATTTGGCCTTTAGTATTTTGAGATAGCGCCCATTAGCGCGTTATATCCATAGCTATCCATCCTTAGAGGCGCGTCGTTAGTTTTAGCTAGCACCGCTCCGCCAAAGCTCGCCCCCGCAAAAAACCCGTCGTTGTCCGTATATGCGTAGATATCGCTCGTAAAGCTAAAATCGCTTACTTTCCCGTAAAATTTACCCGTATCGGCAAACGCAAACGATGCGTCGGCGTTTATCGTGATTTTGGCGTCTTTTATATCGGCTACGAGGCTATCTTTTAGGATAAAAAGCACGAGCGAGCTATTTTCGTAGCCTAGCTGCAATCCGATACTGCCGCCGCTAATGTCTACTACCATCATTTCGCTGGGTGCATACGGGTTTCCCACGAGCATCACGCCCTTGCCGTGCATACCGCCCAGTACAAAGCCCACCTTGGTGATACTTGGAAAAACGACGACCGCTTTTGCATTTTGGAGCAAAGCCTTAACCGGCGCATCAGAGTTTTTACGCATCGTCGTCGTAAAAGAATTTGATGCGTTTAGCACGAGTTCGTCGTTTGCCGCGAGCGCTAAAACGCAAAAAATCGCTAGTAAAATTTTTCTCATTTTCTACCTAAATTTGACCTATTTCGCCATTTCTATGGCTCTAGTTTCGCGTATCACGTTTACTTTGATCTCGCCAGGATACTGCACCTTACTCTCGATCTCTGCGGCGATTTCTTTAGCTACGAGCACCGCTTCGTCGTCGTTTATGAGCTTTGCGTTTGCGATGACGCGGATCTCGCGACCGGCATTTATCGCGTATGCCTGCTTGATACCTTCTTTGCTTTTTGCGATGTTTTCTATCTCTTCGACGCGTTTTAGGAAGCTCTCGAGTACCTCTCTACGCGCTCCTGGGCGAGCCGCGCTTAGAGCGTCCGCAGCGCAAACGGCGGCGCTTTCTACGCTAGTGGCCTCCTCGTGTCCGTGGTGGGCATAGATGGCGTTTATGACTACGGGATGTTCTTTGTAGCGTTTGCAAATTTCAGCGCCCAGATCGACGTGGCTACCCTCAAATTCATGCGTCAAGGCCTTGCCGATATCGTGCAGCAAGCCCGCTCTTTTGGCTAACTTTTCATCCCCGCCCGTTTCAGCGGCGATGATGCCGGCAAGATGAGCCACCTCTAGGCTGTGCGCGAGGGCGTTTTGTCCGTAGCTGGCTCTAAATTTTAGCTTGCCGATTAGTTTCATTATCTCCGGATGGATTTTGCTAAGGCCTAGGTCGATGACGATATTTTCGCCCTCCTCTAGGATCGAGGCTTCAAATTCTTCGCACACTTTTTTGTGTAGATCCTCTATCCTTGCAGGCTGGATTCGGCCGTCTTGCACCAAAAGCTCTATCACGCGCGTCGCGATCGCCCTTCTATAGAGGTTAAAGCTGCTTAACGTGATAGCGTGCGGCATATCGTCGATGATGATATCTACGCCTAGCACCATTTCTAGGGTCTTGATATTGCGCCCCTCTTTGCCGATTATACGGCCTTTTAGCTCGTCGTTTTTGATATCCACGACGTTTATCAGGCGCTCGGCGGCAAATTCCCCAGCAAACCTCGACGTAGCCTGCGCCAAAATATAATTCACGCGCTTTTTAGCTTCGCGTTTAGCCTCTTCTTCGTGTTTTCGTACGATGTGAGCGATCTCGGCGCGGCTTTTTTCCTCTACTTTTTTTAGCACCTCTTCACGCGCCTCTTCTTGCGTGAGGCCGGCAGCGTGCTCGAGTACTTTTAGCGCCTCTTGTAGTTTGGCTTGATAGCTTGCTTTTAGCCCGATTCCTTCCTCGTAGACGCTTTTTGCTTCATTTCGGGATTTTTCTAGCTCCGCTTTGCTTTCGTTTAAAATTTCTTGCTCGTTTAGCAGAGTTTGCTCTTTTTTACCGATCTCTTCAAATTTTTGCGTGTATTCTTTTTGTAGTTTTACGGTTTTGTCGTCGTATTTTTTCTTGGCTTCAAATTCAGCCTCTTGGACTTGGATTTTAGCGTCTTTTAGCGTGCGCTCAGCCTCAAATTCTATCGCTTTAGCCTTTGCTTTAGCCTGCTCTAAAAATATATTGTAGTTCGCGTCGTTGATTTTTTTAGCGATGAGATAGCCTGCGCCAGCGCCCACTGCACCTGTTCCTAAGCCGATTAAAATCTCTATCATAGATTCCTCTTTTTACGTAAATTTTGCTCGGGGTCAGGTAAAAATCACAAGTGACATCGTGATCTTCGGATATGATTTCATTAGTAAAATTGTCTAAAATTTCAACGAATATCAAGGTAGGTCGGTAAGGCAAATTTGCAAAAAATCTATCGTAAAAACCTTTACCGTGCCCTATTCGCGCCATATTTCCGTCCACCCCGAGAGTCGGAACTATAGCTACGTCTATACGCTTTTTAAATATCTTGGTACTTAGTGGCTCTTTTACGCCAAATTTCGTCCGAGATATAAGCGGTAGCCTAGATTTTACCATTTCTAAACTAATACCAAGCATAAACGGAACGAAAATCTCATACTTTTTGGCTAGTTCGCGCCTCAAAATGTAGAAATTTGGCTCATAGGAAAGGGGATTAAATATCAAAATCCGTTTCGCTTTAAGCTCGGTTAGCAAATTTAAAAGCGGCTTAAACATCTTATAGTGTTTTGCCCGCGCCGAAATTTGAACCTCTTTTTTCAAAATCCGTTTCGCATCACGCCTAAACTCTTCTTTTATCAAATTTAACGCTCGTTTCATAAATTTTATGTATAATTCAAGCCTAAAATCAATCTTAGACAGGAATTATTAAATGAAAATAAATCTTTTGATTATACCATTTTTGGCGCTACTTTTGGGCGGCTGCGGTAGCGAAAACAAAAGCGACGCAAACAAAACTAGTGATGCGACGCCGACAACAACCACGTCCGCTCCGACTCAAAACCAAAGCGCAAGCGCAAGCATAGAAGCGCCGTTTGAGCTAACGCTAATGGACGAGAGCAAGATGACTCTACAAAAATTTGACAAAGGCTTCAAAGTCGAGGGTAACGACGAGGCGATTTTGTTTAACTTTTTCGCCACTTGGTGTCCGCCGTGCAAGGCAGAAATCCCGCACCTAAACAACCTAAGCGATAAATTTAAAGGCAAGCTAAAAATCGTAAGCGTACTTATGGAGGATAAATCAAAAGACGAAATAGACGCGTTTATGAAGAAATTTAAAATAAATTTCGGCATTAGTTACGGCGAAAATAACTTCCTCTTTGCAAAAGCTCTAGGCGGGGTCGTAGGCATCCCATACATGGTGCTTTATAAACCAAATGGCGAATACGCCACGCACTACGTCGGACTCGTGCCGGAAGAGATGCTAGAAAGCGATATAAATAAGGTAATCAACTAATGTTTGGCTTTTTAAAAAAGGGGCTTGATAAGACGCTTGCGGCGATCCGCTCGTCAAAACCAGCCGACAAAAAAATCTCAAAGGAAATTTTAGAAGAGATCCTGCTCGAAGCCGACATCGCCTACGAGATCGTCGAGGAGGTCCTCTACTACCTACCGCCGCAAAACGAAGTAAAAAAAGACGACCTAAAGCGACTTTTAAATACCTATTTCATATATGAAAACGAGCGCGAGGCAAAAAGCGGAAAGCCTTTTGTGGAGCTGATTTTGGGCGTAAACGGAGCTGGTAAAACGACCACGATCGCAAAGCTTGCGAATTTATATAAAAATGAAGGCAAAAGTGTTATTTTAGGCGCTTGCGATACATTTAGAGCCGGTGCCATCGAGCAGCTACGCCAGTGGGCGATCAGGACGGACGTTCCTATCGTCGCTACGCAGCAGGGTCACGATCCATCTGCAGTCGCCTTTGACACGATCAGCTCGGCTGTTGCCAAAAATCTCGACAACGTCATCCTAGACACCGCCGGCCGCCTGCAAAATCAAACTAATTTAGCCAATGAGCTAAGCAAGATCGTGCGCATCGCAGACAGAGCCTATGCAGGCGCGCCACACCGCAAGATCCTGATCCTCGACGGCACTCAGGGTAATGCTGGCCTCGCTCAAGCAAAGGCCTTTAACGATATCGTGAGCCTTGACGGCGTCATCATCACTAAGCTTGATGGGACCCCAAAAGGCGGAGCACTTTTTGGCGTCGCGCGCGAGCTAGAGCTGCCGATACTCTACATCGGCACCGGCGAGACGATGAACGATCTAGTGAAATTTGACCCGCACGATTTCGTAGATACTATCGTGGATGAAATTTACGCCTAAATTTTGGGCGTAAATTTTAGCTTTTTAAATTTATCCCCCCACTTAAATTTGCAAATTTTATATACAATAACCGCGTTTAACGCAATCTACTAAAAGGCATAAAAATGACGACGAAAGAGTACGAGGCTAAATTTAGCGAGGACGATGCGCCCGGCTGGGACGCGATAGCAAGCGCACTAGGAAAAATCTACGATCCCGCAAACGAGCGTCACTATGCATCTCGGCTGCATGCGAGTCTGGGCGGCGAGGATTACTTAGACGGCGTTAGTATATTTGACTCCATCGAGGGCATGCCGCACCGCCACCTCGTGAGCTTTGGCATGAGCGAGCTTTACTACGATCCACAAAGCTCTCAGGATGAATTTAGCGGCTGGGGATTTGAGTTTAGTATGCGCGTCGCTCCGTTCGCGGATGATCCAAACTCAAAGTCTAGTGGCGGCAATATAGTCCCAAACGAGCCTTTTTGGGCGATATCTCTCATGCAAAATCTCGCCAAATACGTCTATAACAGCAAAAAATGGTTCGAGGCTTATCACTTTATACCGACCAATTCTCCTCTGCGCCTTAATACCGATACGAAACTAGTAGGCGTCGCCTTCGCGCCAGATCCGCTGCTGGGCGGCATAGACACGCCAAACGGCAGAGTCGAGCTCCTCCAAATGGTCGGCATTACGCAGCGCGAGCTAGACTGGCTACGCGAGGATCCGAGCGTAGGACGAGTAGAGCGTTTGATAAACATGATGCGCAAGGATAATCTTCTGCTAATCACGGATTTAAAGCGAACAAAAGAATACGTTTGATTTAATTGCAATTAGATCGGCAAGGCAAATTTAGCCTTGGCAGTAAGTAATGGCCGAAAATTTGCTAGCTCTTGCCGGCTATTTTTATCTCTTTTGCTATTAATTTCTAATTTATATATCCGATTTCTCATAAAAATCAGTAAAATTTAACCGACTTAGCTTTGTCTAAAAATCTCATCTTGCACAAACACGAAATGATTGGATTTGCAGCAACATATTTAGCTGATTTTTGGTTATACGCAAATGCGCTCAAATTTATTGGTTAATTTATAAAAAGCAAAATTACTCACGTGCACTGCATAAAAAACGCACTTACCCGCGTCCGCTCGCACCAAAACACATATAAAATCCCGCCGCTGCCAAGAAGTAGTTCCCCGTCCTCGCCGCTAGGAAGCCCGCTATCAAGCTGCATCAAAAACTCCATCTTTTCGCCGCATATCGGGCACGTCGGCACCGAGGCGCCCTGTATCCACGAGGGCTCGCCGCCGATGCGCGCGAGGTTTTGCCTGCTGTTTGACATCCCCCAGTCCTGAGCCGCCCAGCGCGCCGGCGTAGGCGCAAGTACTACTTCGCACTCCTTTATCGGTTCGTCAAATGCGTATTCGACCTGCGTCCTTTCGCCGATACGCCGCGGCATACCCTGCGCGTCGTGTTCGTAAAAGACTATCTCGCCTTCGTTTACCTCTCTAACGTGAGCGGCGAGGATTAGGCGCGGCAGCGATCGCACGGGCAAGTCACGAGGCAGCGGATCAAGCGTGATGAGATGAAATAGCGGATTTTGTGCATCGCCGTCCGGCTCGTCCAAAACCCCGCCGAGCCTATAGCCTGCCTCGCCGCCCTCAAGCCGCCAGGTCGGATGAAGCTTTGCCAGATGCGCCGCATAGGGTGCGCCGAAATAGCCGCGCGGAAAGATTATGTGATACACACGCTGTCCGCAGTATCTTTTGAGCATAAAATTTCTCGCCGCCAAAGCTTATTTCATCGTTCGGCGCTTTTTGTGATTTATCGGAGTCGGATTCGTTTGAGTTAAATTTAGAGCCGTGTTCAGCCGCGCACGCTTTAAAATTTTGACTCGCTGCCGATTTTAACTCGCCAGCGTTAAATTTAACGGCGCTTGTCGCATCGCACGCTTCATTTAAATTTACGTTAGATAGTGATACATTGCACTCATCCGTTTGCGGCGGTACCGAAGCAATGCTGCCGGGCACGTTTGTCATCTGCGATAGATCGCACTCGCTTGCTTGGGTTTGCTTTTGGCGTTATATTATAGTGTTTTTGGGGTAGTATAAAATCTAAAAAACTATGTTTTTGAAATTATTTTTAGTGGAATAATTTTATTGTAAAATAAGAATATCCTGAATATATTGTGACTAACGAAATATAGTATAATTTGTTAAAAAATCAATTTATTACTTGCAACTTAATTTTTAGCCAAATTTAGAATAATATAAAATTTAACTTACCACCTAATTATTGTGCTTTAAATTTTAAAAGGATTGGAAGACCAATCCTTATTCATTAATCCATTTGGTTTCTGATATACGATGGCGTTTCTAGCATATTAGTTGCTTCTTCGCTATTGTATCCGCCGCTAACCTTTAGTCTGCTGATTCTTTCATCTAAAATCGGATTTCTTGACTTTTTAAATGCAGCGTCGGGCGTAGAGGCTACGGGTGTGGGTTTTTCCTCTTCTTTGTCTCTAAAGCCGGTGGCTATTATAGTAACTTGAATTTTGTTATTCTCAAAACTTTCGTCGCTTGTGGTACCGAATATGATATCGGCTTCATCGTCTACAGCATTTTGTACTAGGCACATAGCTTCCCCTATATCGCTGAAAGGAGAGTCTGGGT
>CALIWP010000202.1 GCA_938046705.1 uncultured Campylobacter sp.
GCCATCTGTCCCAAACGGCAGTAGTACGACTTTTTTTCGTATCCGCTTGCCTACCTAAGAAGCCCTCGATTAGCCCACTCATGAGCCCTCCTATAAAATTGAAATAAATTATCATAACTTAAAAGAAAATTAAATTACGATACTATAAAAACGGCATAATAGTATCGTAAATTACTTTAAAAACCTTTTAAAACTTTGTATATTTTTTATTTAAGATAATATAAAGGAAAATGCCGCACGCAAACATTAAAAAGGATAGTATTTGCCCCATAGATAAATTTAAAAATACAAAGCCGATCCCAAAATCAGGCTCCCTAAAGAACTCGCAGATAAATCTGGCAAAGGTATAAAGTATGGCATAAAGAGCGATGAGTTCGCCGTCAAATTTTTTAAATTTTCTATAAACAAAAAGGATAGCAAAAACCGCAAGCCCTTCTAAAATGGCTTCATAAATTTGCGATGGATGGCGCATCTGTCCCGCGACGTTGATCGCCCATGAGACGTCCGTGATACGACCGAAAAGCTCTTGATTTAAAAAATTTCCGATACGACCGAAAAAATATCCAAGCGGGATGCTAAGCGCGACGAGATCCAAAAGCTGCCACAAATTTTGCTTAAATTTACGGCAAAAGGCCCATGTCGCTATCAAAAACCCGACCACAGCGCCGTGATAGCTCATGCCGCGGATACCGACGAATTCGCCGTTGTGAAAGGGGTTAAAAATCTGCCAAGGGTGAGTGAGATAATAAGCGGTATTTGGATCGTAAATGACGATGTAGCCCAGCCTTGCGCCCAGTATCACGCCGATTTCCACCCAAAAGAAATAATTATCAAGCAGCGAATTTGAAATTTGCATATTATCGCGCTTGACGATAAATTTAGCCACGCCGAGCGCCACGAGTAGCGCCAGGACGTACATTATCCCATACCAGTGCACCTTGATGCCAAACAGCTCAAACGCGACCGGATCGAAATTTATATAAAAGTCGTTCCACCAACTCATCTAGGTACGACTTTGACTTTTAGCGTATTTTCGATACCGCTCACAAAATCCTCGAAAAGATACCCCATCGCACGGTAAAATTTACTTCCCGCTTCGTTTTGTAGGACGGTAGCTAGCTTTTTGGCATACGGTAGCAGATAGGAGCTTAGCAAAACGCCTAAAATTTCCTTCGTCTGTTCGTCTTGTTTTAGCTCGACGACGGAGGAGAAAAACGAAAGTTCGTTAGTTAGGCTATCAAGCGCACTGACGTTTAAATTTGGGCTAAATTTGCACTTTTTATAAAAGCCTTCAAGGCGCGCCTTGTCGCCCTCGAAAAAAAACTCCGCGTTAAAATATTTTTTCAAATTTGCGAAGTCCTTTGCGATCTCTAGGGTGCTTTCAGTTTTTATCGACTCCTCGTATAGCGCGCGCCCTTTGGCATTTGCTTCGCTATCGTTTGTTATTATCCATTTTGGATTTTTATTTAGCTCGCTAAAAAGCTTCGCGCTAGGTGGCAGAGCGAAATTTAACGCAAATATCCTTGCGATCACGGCGTAAAATTTACCTAAATTCATCTTTTCCCTTTTTGTTTTTTGCGGGATTTTACAAAATTTAGGCTAAATTTTAGATTTGCTTAAATCGTAATCTGATCGAATTTAACACGACCGTGACCGAGCTAAAGCACATCGCCGCAGCTCCGTAAACAGGCGTTAGCATGAGTCCTAGAGGCGCCAAAACCCCAGCCGCAACTGGGATACAAACGGCGTTATAAACAAACGCCCAAAACAAATTTTGCTTTATCGTTTTCATCGTCTCGTTGGCCAAATTTATCGTAGCTACCGTGCTTTTTAGGTCGTTTTTTACTAGCACTACGTCGCCGGCCTCTTTTGCGATATCCGCGCCGCTACTCATCGCGATACCCGCATTTGCTTGTTTTAGCGGGGCGGCGTCGTTGATACCGTCGCCCACAAACAGCACCGCACCCTCTTCTTGCAGACGTTTTATGGTTTCAAATTTTTCATTAGGCAGCATGCCGGCAAAGACCTTTTCGATGCCCAACTTGCCAGCCACGTTTTTAGCGGTGAAGGCGTTATCTCCGGTTAGCATCACGGGCGTTATGCCGGCATCTTTTAGGCTTTGCATAGCCTGCGCGGCGTCGTCCTTTACCCTGTCGCTAAGCGCGATAAATCCAACGTAAATTTTATCCACAGCCGCGAGTATTACGCCGTTTCCTTCGTTTTGCGCTTTGGCGATTTGCTCTTTAGTCTGCGCATTTATCTCCACGCCAAGCTCGCTTAAAAAGGCCTCGTTGCCCGCTATTACGCTGCCGTCCTCACTCTTTACGCCGCGTCCCGCGATATTTTCAAAACCCTTTTCATCGCCTAAAATTTTAAGCCCGAGCTCGTTTGCGTATCTAACGATCGCAGCAGATATCGGATGCGAGCTTTTGGCCTCTAGCGCGGCGATTTTGGCTAAATTTTCATCGTTTATATCTGTAAAATTTACGGATATTTCGCCCTTAGTTAGCGTGCCCGTTTTATCAAATACCGCGTATTTCACGTCGCCAAGCGCCTCTAAAACCTCGGGATTTTTGATGAGGATTCCGTTTTTAGCGCCTAGAGATAGCGAGGAGACGATGGCTATCGGGGTGGCAAGCCCCAGCGCGCAAGGACATGAGATAATCAGCACGCAAACAGCGCTTAACACGCCTTGTAGCGCATTTCCAGTAAGCGCAAACCACGCGCAAAACGTAACGACGGCGATAGCTATCACGCTAGGCACGAAGATATTTGCCACGCGGTCGGCAAAGCGGCTGATAGGCATCTTTTTGCTCGACGCGTCGCTTAAAAGCTCTAAAATTTGCGACAAAAGCGTCTGGCTAGCAAGCTTTGTAACCTTTACGTTGATGTAGCCATTTAAATTTATCGTTCCGGCATTAACCTCGTCGCCTTGTTTTTTATAGACGGGCAGGCTCTCGCCCGTTAGCATCGAGGTATCGATCTCCGCGCCGCCGTTTATCACGACCCCGTCGCAAGGCACCGCGTAGCCGCTCTTTACGACCGCGATGTCGCCTATTTTTAGGCTCGCGGCATCGACTTCCAGCGCGCTACCGTCTTTTTGTAGTACGAGAGCGGTCTTTGGCGACATATCCATGAGCGATTTTATATAATCGCCCGCGCGAGCTTTTGAGCGCTCTTCTAAAAATTTACCAAGCAGCACGAAAGCCGTTATCATGGCTGCACCCGAGACGTAGAGGTGGCGCATGTTTTCAGGCATGCGCTCGCCCGCGATAAAAACCCCCAGCGAATACGCAAACGCCGTGCTTGTTCCCAGCGCTACGAGCACGTTCATATCGAAGTTTTTATTTTTTAGCGCGCCGTAAGCATGGATAAAAAAGTCCCGCCCGCACGTAGCTATCGTGATAAAGGCAAGCGCCAGCATGATGGCTGATTTTGCCGCGCTTGGTTGCTCGCTCATCTCAAGCGCCATGATCACCGCGCTAAAAGCTGCGGCGGCTAGGAAATTTCGGCGTAAATTTAAGATATGTTTCTCGCGTTTGGCTTCAAATTCCGCCAAATCCTTTGCCACGCCGTAGCCTAGTTTTTTTATTTTTTCCTCTATCACGGCTTGCACTTCGGCGTTTTCGACGATAAATTCACCCGAGCCGTTTGCAAAGCTGACCTTCGCGTCTAGTACGCCCGCGATCTTTTTCGTCACGCGCTCGATGGCGTTTGAGCAGTTTACGCAGGTCATGCCCGCGATGTTTAGTTTGATATTTTGCATCAAATTTTCTCTATGACGCTAAATCCCAAATCATCCAGCTCCTCTTTAAATTTCGCCTCGTCTTTGCCGTCTAGATTTACGCTCACGGTCTTTGGCTCGGCGCTCATATCTACTTTTATCTCGCCGTATTCGCCCTCAAGAGCGTTTTTTATGGTGTTTGCGCAGTTTTCGCAGTGGATATTAGCAACCTTAAATTTAGTCATTCTATCTCCTTTGTCATATGATAGTATTTGTGAGAATTTATGATCATTTCACAGTCGGCTTTAAAGCCCAAACGCTCGTAAAAAGCCATAGTTTTTGGCTTTTTTTCATCGACGATGAGGGCTACTTTTTTGATATTTCGTTTCGGTGCGAGGGTAAAGATAAATTTGATCAGCTCTTTTGCGATGCCTCGTCCGCGAAATCTCTCGTCCACGGCTAGACTATCGATATATAGCTCATCCGCAAAGCACTCCGTCTGCGGAAATTTACCGCATCCAAGCATCTGCAAATGCGTCCTAATGGGTTCATCTAGCGTTTCGATCTCTCCTCCGTCGTAAGCACAAATCGCACCCGCGATCTCGCCGTCAAATTTGAAAACAAAAACATTGTTGTAGCTTAGGCGGTTTATCTCGCTTCTAAAAAATTTATGCAAAATTTCATCGCTCTTAACAGGATCGCTCACGCCGCTAAGCGTAAATGCGATGTCCTCCATGGCTAAATTTAACAGCTCTATGCAGCGCGCGGCGTCGTCTTTTCGGGCATTTAAAATCATACGCGGATTATAGGACTTAAAGCTAAATTTTTTACTAATACGCTCAAAACCTCGCGTTTTTAAAAAAATGCAAAATTTTTTTAGATATAATTGGGCAAAAATTTTTAAAGGAACGAAATGGGACGAGCGTTTGAATATAGGCGCGCCGCAAAAGAAGCGCGCTGGGACAAGATGAGCAAAGTTTTTCCAAAACTCGCAAAAGCCATAACCGTGGCAGCTAAAGAGGGCGGCACAGAGCCTGATATGAACCCAAAACTCCGGGCCGCGATAGCAGCGGCCAAGGCGCAAAATATGCCAAAAGACAACATCGACGCGGCGATCAAACGCGCCAGCGGCAAGGATAGCGCGGACATCAAGACCATCTTTTACGACGGCAAGGGCACTCACGGCGTGCAAATCATCGTCGAGTGCGCTACTGATAACCCTACTCGCACGGTCGCCAATGTCAAAGCGATATTTAGCAAAAATGGCGGCGAAATTTTGCCTAGCGGAAGCTTAAATTTCATGTTTACGAGAAAGAGCGTTTTTGAGCTTGATATGCCGGCAAAAGAGCTTGACGAGATCGAGCTAGAGCTCATCGACTTTGGTCTAACCGAGATCGAGGAAGAAGACGGCGTGCTTTATATCTACGGCGATTACGCAAGCTTTGGCACGCTAAGCGAAGGCATCGAAAAACTGGGCCTAGAGGCTAAAAAAGCAAGCCTACAATACATCGCAAACTCGCCGGTAAGTCTAAATGAAGAGCAAATGAGCGAGGTAGAAAAGCTGCTCGACAAGCTCGAAGACGACGACGACGTGCAAGCGGTTTATACAAATATCGAATAAATTTAAGGAACAAAATGAGAAACGACGAACTAAAAATCTACGACATCGACGCGGCCGAGCTTGCTAAGCTCAAATTTGCCGTGATCCATACCGAAAAAGGCGATATGAAGCTCGAGCTTTACGGCGACGAAGCGCCACAAGCCGTGACGAATTTTGCCACTCTTGCCAAAAGCGGCTTTTACGACGGGCTAAATTTCCACCGCGTGATCCCAAATTTCGTGATCCAGGGCGGCTGCCCGCACGGTACGGGCACCGGAGGTCCGGGCTGGCGCATCAAATGCGAGTGCGTAGGCCAAAAACACAAGCATAAACGCGGAACCCTATCTATGGCGCACGCGGGTCGCGACACGGGTGGAAGTCAATTTTTCGTCTGCCACAGCGCGCAGCCGCACCTTGACGGCGTGCATACGGTGTTTGGGCAGATCGTGGACGAGCCGAGCCTAAAAACGCTAGATAGCGTCAGGCAAGGCGACAAGATAAACTCGATCGAAATTTTAGAGAGTTTGTAAAAATTTAACGAAATTTGCGGCGGCGGGTAAAATTTGACCAAAATCGCTGCAATTTTTATCTTTTTATATAAATTTATTTGTTAAAATACCTTTTTAATAATTTTTAAAGGACACCTCTTGAACCCAAGCGTTTCAAACGCGGCAAAACCGCAAAAACCTTTTCTTATTAGAATGTTTACCAACCTAGCGTTTTGGGTGGTTTTCGGCATCGTCGCGGGTATCGCGGTCGGTATGATTTTTCCCGATCTAGGCATCGCGAGCAAGCCTGGCATCGACTACTTTATCAAAGCTTTAAAAGCCCTCATCGGACCGATCATTTTCCTCACGATCGTCTCAGGTATCATCGGACTTGAGAGCATGAAGGAACTAGGCTCTATCGGACTTAAGGGATTTATCTACTTTGAGGTCGTTAGCACCATAGCTCTTGCCGTGGGAATAATCTTTGGCGAGACGCTAAGGCCGGGTCACGATATGCACCTTGACTACACGCAGCTTGATGCCTCTAGCGTAGAAAAATTTACGAGCCAAGCCTCAAATATAGACGCAAATAGCGGAATTTTAGCGCATACGCTTCATATTTTACGCGGCGCTGTACCGGTTGACGGTATCTTCCCTTACGTGCATCTACTTGATCCGTTTATCAAATCAAACACGCTTCAAGTGCTATTTTTGGCGATCGTTACGGCTGTTGCGATCTCGTTTTTAAAGCACGACTACAAAAAGAAGATCCTAAAACCGCTTGAAATCGTTCAGCACTGGGTGCTAAAACTGCTTACGATTTTGATGCTATTTAGCCCGGTTGCGGCGTTTTCCGCGATGGCATTTTTGATCGGTAAATTCGGCATTAACTCGCTTTTGGGTATGCTTGAGTTACTTTTCGTTATGGCGATTGCAAGCTTGTTTTTTATATTCGTAGTTTTGGGCGTGATTTGCTATTTTGCAAAGGTCAATATCTTTAAATTTATGCGTTTCATCGCAAAAGAAGTCTTAATCGTGTTTGCGACGAGCTCCTCGGAGACCGCGCTAGCTCCGCTCATGCAAAAGCTCGAAGCAGCAGGTATCCACAGGGGCGCGGTCGGACTCATCATACCGACGGGATATTCGTTTAACCTCGACTGCACGAACATCTACCTATCGCTTAGCGTTATTTTCCTTGCTCAAGCCTTCGGCATCCCGCTAAGCATCGAGCATTTGATACAAATTCTAGTCATCTTGATGGTAACGAGCAAGGGCGCCGTCGGCGTCACGGGCTCCGGATTTATCATACTTGCCGGTACGCTTGCCGCACTTCCAAGCGCCGGTATCCCGGTGGTTACGGTTGCGGTGCTGCTTGGCGTGGATAAATTTATGTCCGAGATGCGCGCGGTCGGAAACCTCTGCGGCAATGCCGTAGGCTGCCTAATCATCTCGATCTGGGATAAAAAAGTAGATATGGAGAAATTCCGCTACGCGCTAGATCACCCAGACGAGTTTCACTTTCATTCGTAAATTTAAGGCGGTGGGTTTTAGACCATCGCCTCACTCAAACTACCCAAATTAAAATTCATATTTAAATCCCGAAATCCTACCCTTATCGTCAAATTTGATCAAAAGCTCTTTGTCAAATTTAGCTACGATTTCGTCTTTGCCTTTTTTAAAAAATCCGCCTTTTTCGACGTTTTCATCAAATTTGACTCCGTTGAATTCCAAAAAGCTTTTGATGAAAATTTTATGATCTACGTCGTGATTTTGTATGCAGCTGCTTGCGGTTTTGACAAACTCGTGCGCGCTAAGAGGCTCAAAAAGCAAATCCGGCGCGTCAGTGATAGCCACAAACACGCAGCCCTTATCGTGCCTGCAGCCGTAGTAACATAAATTTTCGTCAGCAGCTCCGCACGCTGCGATACATAGCGTATGACCGTTAAAGGTTTCATCCAGCTCAAAGCTAGGCTCGCTAAAAGCCTGCAAGCCCCACTCTAGCCCAGCGCGTAACACCTCCGCCGAAAACCGCGTCGCCTCCTCGCCGAAATTATTTACGTTCGCGTGTCCCCACAGCCACGTGTCGCTCACGTTTGACTCGCTGCCGATAAACTGTATCTTGTAAATTTGATCGCCGAAAGCTATCTCGCATCGATCAAAATCAACGTTCCAGTCGAGGTTGCCGACGATATCAGCAAATCTATTTTGCACCGCAGCCATCTTGCCCAGCGTCGCCGAAAAAACCTGATGAAAGTCCGAAAGGTCGCTTACGTAGCGTAAATTTCGCATTTTTGCTCCTTTAAATTTAGTTTGCGAATTATACCGATTAAATTTTAAACTTGCCCGAAAATATTAAAATTTTATTTTAAGCTTAATTAAAAGATAGTATAATTTCATAAATTTTATCTCAAATTTAGGAGCAAACATGGACATAGTCGAGAGATTTTTACGCTATACAAAGATCAACACAACGACAAACCGCGAAGCGGGCGCGGCAGGCATCATGCCGTCAAACCCAACCGAGCACGATCTGGCAAAGCTGATAGAAAGCGAGCTAAAAGAGCTCGGCTTGCAAAATATAAAAAGACGAGAAAACGCCATAACTACGGCCGTTTTGCCGTCAAACTCCGCCAAGAAGCTGCCGTCCGTGGCGTTTTTCGCGCACCTTGATACTAGCGCGGAGCAAAAAAACGACACGAAAGCGCAAATCGTGCACTACGAGGGCGGCGACGTCACGCTAAACAAAGAACTAGGCATAGCGCTAAAACAAAGCGAATTCCCAGAGCTTGCCAATTACGTCGGAGACGACCTCATCGTGACTGATGGCACCAGCCTGCTAGGTGCGGATGACAAGGCTGCGATCGCCGCCATCGTAAACGCCGCGCAGTTTTTCGTACAAAACCCGCAGATCGAGCACGGCGACGTGACGTTTGGCTTTTTGCCCGACGAGGAGCAAGGCCTGCGCGGAGCCAAAGCGCTTGATATCTCGGAGATAAAGGCCGATTTTGCTTACTGCCTAGACTGTTGCGGTATCGGCGAGCTAATTTACCAAAACTGGAACGCAGGCGACGCGGTCGTGACCTTTATCGGACAGTCCGCGCACCCGATGAACGCCAAGGGCAAGCTCGTAAACTCCTTGCTGCTTGCGCACAAATTTATCTCGATGCTACCCGGCGGCGAAGCACCCGAATACACCGACGGCGTCGAGGGCTACTACTGGGTTAAGGAGCTATCTGGCAACAGCGCAAAGACCGTGCTAAAGCTCGATGTTCGCGAATTTAATGAGGTGAAATACGCGCAGCGTATGGCGTTTTTACAAGATCTAGCCGACTCGTTTGCTAAAATTTACGGCGCACACAGGGTACAAATCAGTCTAAAAGACCGCTACAAAAACGTATTTAACTACCTTGCGGACGGCGAAAACAGCCTGCCAGTCGTCGCAGCAAAGCAGGCCTACGCACGCCTAAATATCGAGCCAAAAGTGATCCCGATGCGAGGCGGATACGACGGCGCGGTCATCTCGGAAAAAGGTGTACTGTGTCCGAACCTATTTACCGGCGCGCACAACTTTCACTCCATCTACGAGTATCTGCCGGTAAAATCGCTACGAGCGGCCAGCAACGTCATCTGCAAGATCGTAAAAATCATAGCCGAAAAGTAAATTTAATCAAATTTGAGGGCGACCTTGCTCTCAAATTTGCAATTTGCCGCTATCCCTTTATCGCCGGTTTATGCTACCGAGACCCGTCTCTTTACGACGCTAGCCTAAATTTACGTCAAATTTGAACCGTAAATTTGACCGAATCGCCCGAATTTAAGCTCGCTTTGCGTGAAATGCGAAAGCAAATTTAAATAGGAGCAAATTTGATGAAAAAGATATTTTTACCGCTAATCGCCGCTTCGGTTTTGGCTGTCGGCGCCGATATAAACGCGCTACAAAAAGAGTGCGACGACGGAAACGGCGCAAGCTGCTACGAGCTTGGAGTTTTATACGATAACGCTAGGGAAGGAGCCGCGCAAGACTATCAAAAAGCGGCAGAGCTCTACTCAAAGGCGTGCAAGTTAGGCAGCGGTGCGGGCTGCTCAAATTTGGGCTTTTTATACGACAACGGAAGCGGCGTGGCGCAGGATAGCAAAAAAGCCGCCCAGCTTTACGCAAAAGCGTGCGATATGGGCGATGAGGCCGGTTGCTCAAATTTGGGCTTTGCCTACGCAAACGGGCGCGGCGTCGAGCAAGACTACGCAAAAGCTAGCGAATTTTACGCCAAAGCCTGCGAGATGGGTAACGGCGGCGGATGCTACAACCTAGGCAATCTATACGCGCAAGGACGAGGCGTCAAAGAGGACGCAAATACGGCCGAAAAATACCTCAAAAAAGCGTGCGATATGGAGCCGGAGCTAGCCTGCGAACGATATAAAGAATTTATACAAAGATAATTTTACGGCCTTTGCGCGGTAAATTTGACTCGGTAAATTTGATAGAAAAAAGCGCATGCCCAAGAGAAACGACGCGCGCAAGGATTAAATTTAACTAATTTTCTAAAATTTAGAGATTTAAAAAAGGGCGACAAACGCCCTCCGCGTAAAAAGTCGGCAAGGTGCCGACTTTATCAAATTAACTCTCTAAATTTAGAGCATAAAAAACGCTATAACGCACACGGCTATCGCCATCGCCGGAGCCGTTCGCTTAGCTATTTCAACCGGGCTAACCATCGCTAGACCCGCGCACACGATCGCTGCACCAGCGATAGGAGACGACGAGCGGCCTAGAGCGCCTGAGATCGCAGCGGCCATGCCTAGTTTATCCTGAGCAAAGCCAAGATCTGCAGCATGAACGGTTATAGCTTGATTAAACGCCATAGTAGCCGCGTCGCCCGAGCCCGTAACCGTACCCATGAGATACGGCACGAAAGTACCGCCGTAGCGCACGAACTCCTGAGAGTGTTTTAGCCACTCGGTGACCGCGTCGATCGCGCCGCACGCCTTTAGGCCCGCGACGAAAACGCCGGCGGCGATGATGATACCCATAACCTCGGCGTAGGCGCTGCCCATACCGTTAAAAAACTCTTTGGTGATCTTTTCCGGGCTCGTCCACGTGATGAAAACGGCGATGATAGCGCCAAGGATCATAGCCTCGGCCACGCCCATCTTCGTCCATGCTAACCACGAGATTTTATTTAGGCCGGTGCCGCCGACGACTAGGATAACTAGCGGGATGAGAGGCGCTAGAGCAAATAGTAAATTTACCTTCGTCTGCGTCGCTTCACCCGCGTTGCTTGTAGATTTAGGCGAAAAATCCTGCCCTTTTTGATAATCTTTAAAGATAATCGCCGTCAAGCTAATCACGATCAAAACGACGATACCAGCGGCTACGGCGTTTGGAAACTGTACGCCGATCACGTCTTGGACGGTGTAGGCTTCGTTTGTCTTTTTAACCATGTCGGTTACGAAGATATTATGCGCCGAGCCGGGGCTTAGCACGCCGCCAAACGTACCCGCAAACACAGCAGCTCCAGCCATCGCAGGACGTACGCCAGAGGCCATCAAAAGCGGTATCATCGTAGCTCCGACCGCAGCCGAGCAGCCCGCAGCCGACGGTATCGCGATATTGATAAAATAAGTCAGCACGAAAGTAGCCGGAATCAGCAAAAATCCGATATTTTTCATCGGCTTGGTAAGTAGCAAAACCAGGTGCTGGTCGCACTTAGTCACCTTCATGACGTAAGCAAAGCCCATGCTGGCGCAAATCGCCTTGATAAGGCCGGCCGAAGTCATCGACTTCGTAAAGCTCTCAAGCGCTCCGAGCGGATTTAGACAGATGACGCAGAGCACGAGTCCCACGCCGATGAGCACGGTTTTGGTCTCTCTTTTTTTGACCAATAAAAATACGACGGCGATCAAGCCTATGACCGCACAGATTAGCTTAGCAGTAGCCATTTTGTCCCCTTTCGTTTTGTGTTTTATAATTATTTCAAATTTAGATCAAATTTGCGCCGCTTGGGTTTTGCGCGCTAGTTTCGAGTCAAATTTAATCTTTTCGTTTAAATTCGTCGATGAACGTTTATCTAAAATTTGCGGGCCTCTAAAAAACCGCGCCTCAAATTTGAGTTTTCGTCAAATTTCGCCGAATCGTAACTACTATTTTAAAGAACGTTTTTGCCGATTTTAGCCCGCTCTTAAATTTGAGCATGGGCCCAAACGGCTAAAATTTAAAGCTATCTCCAACTTTTATGAGCTCGGTTTCTTTTTGATACGCCATTTTTAAGACGGGACTATTTTCCATGCCCATCACGGTTGCGTTTTCGCCCTTTATCCTTAGAGCCGTACCTTCAGGTAGCGCGTAGATCAGGCTTTTTTGATTTACTATCAAAAACTCCTCCAGCCTCTCCTCCCTGCTTTCGCCGTTATGTCCGGCGATCTTGCCGCTGATAAAATGCGGATTTATCTGATGCGGGAAGATATTTAACGCGTCAAAGCTTTTTGGCATGATGATAGGCATATCGTTTGTCGTCATCATCGTGCTTCCCGCGACGTTTGCGCCCGCACTCCAGCCAAAATACGGCACTCCCGCCTCCACTCTTTGTCTG
>CALIWP010000203.1 GCA_938046705.1 uncultured Campylobacter sp.
CAAGCCTCAAAGATTATAAAGCGGGTAAGATCAAAAACAGCCTGATGAGCGGACTGCTAACCAACGTAAGCGACGAGAGCCTAGATAAGCTCGCGGATGAAATTTCAAAATTTAAAGAGTAGCTCTTGGATAAATATAATTCGCGATGCACGATCAAAAATACGAGCTTTTTCTCAACCTTCGCGCTTAAAAATAAAAGCGGCAAACTGCGCCCCAGCATTCGGGCGCTGCGCTACGCCACGGTATTTTTGGTGCATCTACTTTTCGTGCTTTCCTTTCGCGCGGATATTCAAATTTTAGAAGGCGACATCAGCGGATCAAGGATCCTAGGCTTTCATTTGACCGACGCTTTTATGAGCTTTCAGGTATTTGCCGCGACGCACGAGTTTCCGATAAATTTAATCATCGGCACGGCTACGATTTTGCTTTTTTACGCGCTTGTGGGCGGGAGGGCGTTTTGCGGCTGGGTGTGCCCTTATACCTTTTTAGGCGAGATCGGCGAGAAAATACATGAAAATTTAGCCGCCAAAAAAATAATCAAACGCCGCGAGTTCGATCCCAAATGGCGCTACGTCTTTACCGCGCTTTTTATCGCGATGAGTTTTGCCAGCGCGCAGCTCGTGTTTGAGATATTTAGCGTGACGGGCATCGTGTCTAGGTTCGTCATCTACGGCTATTTTCACGCGATTTGGTTTGCCCTTTTCGTGCTTTTAGTCGAGATTTTCTACTCCCGCAGAGGCTGGTGCCGCTACGTCTGTCCCATCGGCGCGACCTACTCACTGCTAACCCGCACCAATGCCGTCAAAGTTAGCTGGAATAAAGAGCGCTGCGACCACTGTTTAGTCTGCATCGATACCTGTCTCGTGCCGCACGTGCTAGAGATCACGAAGAAAAATGCTAAAACAGGCGACGACGAAAATAAAAAAGAATTTCGTCTCGTGGGCGGCGACTGCACGCTTTGCGGGCGCTGTATCGACGTGTGTCACCACGACGCGCTGAAATTTGACAACGGCTTTAAAAAGCTCATCTAAAAGGATAAATTTGATAATCTTAAAAGACATCACAAAGGCTTTTGGCTCGCAAAAGATACTGCAAAACGTAAATTTAAGCATAGAAAAGGGGCAAAAAACGGTCGTGCTAGGACAAAACGGCGCCGGCAAAAGCTCGCTGATGCGCATAATCCTGGGCGAATTTAAACCAAACAGCGGCGAGGTGCGAGTAAACGGCTTTGACCCATTTACCGCGCGCAAAGAAGCCCTTAGCGTGATATCTTTCGTCCCGCAAACGCCGCCGCCGCTTAAATTTAACCTAAAAGAGCTTTGCGAGTT